>JBAXMH010000061.1:0-21794 GCA_037134395.1 Chloroflexales bacterium | reverse complement strand
TGCCATCAAGGAGAAGGTAGTACCGCAGAAGTCACCCTGCCAGCCCAAGCGCCCGGCCCGTAAACGGGCGGGCTAGGTCTGCGACGGCCGCTGAAGCGGCCTGTCTGAGGCCGCTTCAGCGGCCGTCGTAGACCTAGCCGGGGGGCTTCAGCCCCCGGCTCAGCCCCCGGCGGGTGTCGCCGCATAGGGTGACTTCTGCGGTATTGCAGGAGAAGTTTATGAAGGCTCGAACCATCAGCCGCATACTTTCTTGCTTGGCCCTGTTCGCAACCTCACTTCTGACATACAGTGCGCGCCCGGCGGCGGCGCAGACTGAGGATTTTAGTCATCGCTACGTCTTGTTTCTGGGGGGAGTAAACTCGACATCATCCAGCGAAGGAGAACCGATTAACGGCGACTTTAGCGTCATTAAGGCGAAGCTGGAAGACCAGGGCTTCAATGAGGATAATTTTGTCTACTTCAGCTACGGCGCTGCCTACGGCTCACAGTACTGTCTTGGATGGGCGTATCCTCTGGATACTCCTGCAAAGCCCTGCAAAGATCTCTCCCCGGGATCTCAGTCTCAGCCTGACTTGAACGAGCTAACGATCAATCCACTCTATACTGAGGAAGCCACACATCTGCCCATAGAACAGCAGTCGCAGGCTCTCGACTGGTTGATCGGCCAGATTGTGCGTGTAGATCCATCAGCGCAGATCGATCTGGTCGGCTTCAGCCTTGGCGGCGTCGTGGCTTCACACTGGGCGGCCACCCTGGCGGTGAAACCAGATGGTAGCGACTCCCCAAACCGGAAACATGTGCGCTCGCTGGTGCTACTTAACAGCCCGGTGGGAGGGTTCGCTCCATTTAACACCCTCTCCGACTGTCCTCTCTTCAGCGTTGAGACGTATTGCTGGGTCGTTCCGACCGCACTTTCCCTTCTCTTTGGCGAGAATATCCCTCGTCAACTGCACATGGAACCGTTAGGTGACAATATGGATCCGGCACCTGGCAGTATTGTTCCTGTCCTACGAAAGGCACCCTTCGTACTCCCCGTGACCTCCATTCAATCAACCAACGATTACCTCGTCAATATCCTGCCGCTGCGCATTGGCTCATCACTCACGTGCGTAGGCGATACGAGTATTCCCATTGGTCAGGGAGCTCAATTCTGGCCTTCGAGCAAGCTCATACGTGTTACGTTGGGAGGGCGCGACGTAACAACCCCACTCTGCTGGAACGAGATCCAGGGTTTCCTTACCGGCAACCACAACGCTGCTCTACGGGAACGTGAAGGAAGTAACTCGCCCGCAGATCGTGCCGCCCAACTCATTTCGGCGGCCATTCAATCCCCACCGCCCATGCCTCAGCCTCAGCCTCAGCCTCCCATCTTCACGTCCCCAACGCCTACCGACGGAGGTGTCTCAGGATGTGCATCGTCGGGCCAATGCCCAACGCCTGCGAGTGGCGCAACACCGTTCCCGACAGCGGCTCCGGTTGCTTCGGCGACGCCCGATTCTGGCGGTGGCATAGACTGGGGTTGTTTGATGTATGGCCAGTGCCGAACACCTGCGAGTGACGCGACACCGATCCCGACAGCGGCTCCGGCTGCTTCGACAACGCCCGATTCTGGCAGTGGCATAGACTGGGGTTGTTTGATGTATGGCCAGTGCCGAACACCTGCAAGTGGCGCGACACCGATCCCGACAGCGGATCCGGCTGCTCCGGTGTATGCGCCCGGATTCCCTGGCGGTATAGACTGGGGTTGTTTCATGTACGGCCAGTGCCCAACGCCTGCGAGTGACGCGACACCGATCCCGATAGAGGATCCGACTGCTCCGGCGATATTCTAGCAACGTGTTCGACTGAATGAGAATCACAGAGGATCGGCAGTTTATCTGCCGATCCTCTGTGATTCTCCATCGCCGTAGGGATTAACGTTGCACTCAGGTGCGTGGACGCTCGCACCTATGGTATGGCATGACGGGTGTTGAGTCGCTACAATGTATAGGGGGTAGCGTGTGATGATCTTCCACCCCTCAGCACCAACACAGGAGCCACCGATGATCGAAGCCTATCAACTCAGCAAGCAGTTCGGTGCCTTTCAGGCCGTCCGTAGCATTGACCTGAATATTCAGCCCGGTGAACTGCTGGCTCTGCTCGGGCCAAATGGGGCCGGGAAGACTACTACCGTCCGCATGCTTGGCGCGATCCTCAAGCCCAGCGGTGGCTATGCGCGCATCTGCGGCCACGATGTTGTGACGGAGTCCCAGGTGGTGCGCTCGAAGGTGGGTCTGCTCACCGAGTACCCCGGCCTCTATGGGCGCATGGCGGCGATGGAGTACCTCGACTTTTTTGGCTCGCTGCTGGGGCTGAGTACAGCTACGCGCCACGCCCGCGCCGAACTCCTACTGCGCCAGTTTGGCCTTTGGGACGCCCGTGATCGCAAACTTGACGGCTACTCTAAGGGGATGAAGCAGAAAATCGCCCTTGTCCGCGCCCTCATCCACGATCCGCCGGTGCTTTTTTTGGATGAGCCGACGACGGCGATGGATCCGCAGAGCGCCCGCACTGTGCGTGACGCCATCGGCGAATTGCGCGCCGCCGACCGTTCCATCCTCCTCACCACCCACAATCTCAGCGAGGCCGAGGCTCTCGCCGACCGCATCGCGATCATCCGTGGCGGTCAGATTATCGCTCAGGGTACTATCGCCGAGCTGACCCGGCAGTTGCTGGGCGACCCGATCTATGAACTGCAACTGGCCGCGCCCTTCCCCGCCCAGGCCGCCGCCGCGATCCTCGCCGATCTGGTGATCGTCGAGTCGCAGGAGGCGAATACCCTGCGCTACCGCTGTCCTAACCCCCAGCAGATCAACCCGCAGGTCTTCGCCCGCATCGCCTCCACCGGCCTGCCCATCGTCACTTTGGCCGAGGTGCCCCAGCGATTGGAGGAGGTCTACCTGCGGATTGTCTCTGAGGAGAGGATAGGAGAGAAGGGACAGGAGATAGCCGATCCGTCCACGATAATCGGTGAGCGCCCGCATGATCCTCAGCTCTTGCCGCTAAGTGCAGATCACTAGATCAACACCCCCCTATGAACCTCACCACCATTTCCACCATCACCCGCCGCGAGGTGCGTGACACCTTGAGCGACTGGCGGATTGTCACGCCGATCTTGCTGCTGACCTTCATCTTCCCGCAGTTGCTGGTCGCCGCCGCTAGTCAAGTCATACGCTTTGTTGAAGATGATAACCTGGCCGGGCGACTGATGCCCTTCGCCGCGCTGCTGGTGGGATTCATCCCCGCCAGCTTCTCGCTGATCACCGCCCTGGAGTCGTTTGTGGGTGAGCGCGAGCGCAACAGTCTGGAGTCGCTGCTCTCCATGCCCATCTCTGATCGCGACCTCTATATGGGCAAGCTCTGCTCATCGCTGCTCACGCCTCTGGTCTCCAGCGTCGTGGCGATGCTGATGTTCGCCTATATGCTGCTCGGCTTTCAGCCCGGCCTCTACTTTGCGGCGATTACTCTGCCCCGGCTCTTCCTGCTCTTCCTGATCGTGAGCAGTTTGGCCCTGGTGATGGTAACGGGCGCGGTGGTGATCTCGGCTCACATAACCACCGTGCGTGCCGCCAATCTGATGTCGAGCTTTATCCTGCTACCGGCGGCCCTGGTGGTACAACTGGCAGCCGTGCTGATCATTAACAACCGCTGGGACGAACTCTGGCTGGTGGCCGACGCCCTGCTGGCCCTGGCCGCCCTGCTGATCCGCGTTGGCATGAATACCTTCAACCGTGAGGAAATCCTCTCGCGTGAGCATTCCCAGGGCAGGATTCGGGTCAGGTTGCCGAAGGTACATGGTGGACAAGGTCGCAGACAATCGGCAATCACCCTTACATCTCCCATCCTGCTGATCGCCCGCCGTGAGCTTATCGAGGTGATAAGCGACTGGCGCGTCCTCATCCCGCTCTCCGTATTGACCTTGGCGCTGCCGGGTGGCTTGGTGGCAGCCACGTCCTTTGCGCTGAGCTTCGTGAAGAGCGAATCGATTCTCGGGCAACTCGTCCCCTTCGCGGCCCTGCTGGTGGGCTTTGTTCCCGCTAGCTTCGCCCTGATCACGGCGATTGAGTCGTTTGTGGGCGAGCGCGAGCGCAACAGTCTCGAGTCACTGCTTTCAATGCCCATCTCCGACCGCAGCCTGTACGCGGGCAAGCTGATATCGGCCCTGCTGGTTCCTCTGATCGGGAGCCTTCTGGCGATGGCGGTCTTCCTCGGTCTGATGTGTCTGTACTTCCCTTCCCTCTACTTCTTGGCCATGACCCCGGCTCTGCTCATCCAGATCACGCTTATGATTGTGATCATCACGCTGCTGCTGGTGTCCGGCGCGGTGGTCATCTCCAGTCACGCCAGCAGCATCCGTGCCGCGACGCTGCTGGCCTCTGCGGTACTCGTGCCTACGGCGGTGGTCATCCAGATCCAGGCACCGCTCTTTATCGCCGCACGCTTCGACACGATCTGGTATGTGATGGCGGCCCTGACGGTGATTACGGTGGCGCTCATCCGTAGCGGGCTGGCCAGCTTCAACCGCGAAGAGATCCTCTCACGCGAACACGAGGATGCGGGCTTGTGGCAGGTTATGAATACCTACCTCATCTTCTACCGCGAATATCAGCCTGCCGGCACCGCTCCGAGAATGTACGCAGGGCTGCCCTTTTCGCCCCGACGTTTCTATCGCAGCGAGCTACCGGCCCTGCTGCGTGAACTGCGGCTACCGCTGGCATTCGCCCTTATCGCGGCCATAGGCGGGCTCCTGCTCGGCGGCACGGTTGGCACCAACTTCCGCGTGAGTGCCTTCGATCAGGCGTTCAAACAGATCGGCCACCCGCCGACGGCATCGCTCCTGCTGGCCTTGTCTGTCTTCGCCAACAACATCCGCGTCTCGATCTTCTCAAACCTCTTCTCGGCATTCAGCTTCGGTATCTTCGCCTTCCTGGTGCCTGCGGTGGCCTTTGGTCAGATCGGTTTTATCTCCAGCAGCCTGATCTCCCGTGGCGGAAGCTGGCTGGCGCTCGGCGCGGGCAGCCCGCTCCAGTTTGTGCTGGCCTACGTGCTGCCCCACGGCATCGTCGAACTTCCGGTCTTCGTCCTGAGTGCGGCCCTTGGCCTGCGCATTGGAGCCGCGCTCCTGGCCCCTCCGCCCGGCTTTAGCGCCGGCCAGAATCTGCTCTGGTCCCTGGCTGCCTTCGCCAAAACCTGGGTGCTGATCATCCTGCCCCTCGTAGCCCTCGGCTCATTGATCGAGGGGTTAGTGACCCCGCTGGTTATTAGGGGTTTGTACGGCGTGTAAAGAATCTACCGCCGCGCAGCCCTCACCCCCCAGCCCCCTCTCCCATTTTGGGAGAGGGGGAGTCGGACGATTAAACGCCCCTCTCCCCGTGTGGGAGAGGGGCAGGGGGTGAGGGGGCGAGATCGACTGGCCTTATAGAGATGAGTTAAGGGAAGACGAGCACCGCTCATGCCGAATATCACCCACCGTGGTCACACGCTGACGTGGGAAGAACATAGCCAGGGCGAGCATACGCTGATCTTCGTGAACGGCTACTCCGCCAACCGCACAATCTGGGTGCGCGAGGTGGCGCGTATGGCGCACCTGGGGCGCTGCGTCAGCCTCGATCTTCCCGGCCACTACCCAGCCATCGCCCCGCCAGACTACCACTCGCTGAGTCAGGATGATCTGCTCGATCTGGAACTGCGGGCGATCAGGGAGATTGCCGCCGATGGGCGTGTTACCGTGATCGGACACTCTACCGGCGGCATGGTGGCCCTGGCGGCGGCAGCGCTGCTCCCCGCAACAGTCTCCCGTGTGGTGGCACTCTCCCCGGTGGTCTGGGGGCCGCTGACCGGCATCCTCGGCCAATACCAGCGCCTCTTCGCCATCCCCGGCTCCTACGGCTTCTACTGGCTGAACTACCGGCTCACGCAACTGCTGCCAGATTATATGCAGTGGGGCATCGGCCAGTTCTACAGCGGCGACGCGGCGGCCTACCGGCGCAACCCGGTTGCCGCCAATATTGTTGCCGTCTGGAGCCCGACCTACCGCCGCTCACGCCTCCGCAGCTTCGCCGTCCTGTTGCGCGCCCTGAAGCGCTGCGATATCCGCCCGCTTGCCCCGCACATCACCTGCCCAACTCTCGTCATCGCGGGTACACGCGATCCGGTAGTGCCGATCTGCCAGTCCCGCTGGCTGGCGCAGAATTTGCCCTGCGCTACCCTGCGAGAGATTCCTACCGCCGGTCATTTGCCGCACTGGGAGGAGCCCGCGCAGGTTGATCGCGAGATTGATGGCTGGCTGAGTTCGGCTGAGGTGTGAATCAGTGCGCCCCCTCTCCCACGAGGGGAGAGGGGGTATTCCGCACTAGAAAGCGATCTGCCCCCCTCCCCCCACGTGGGGGAGGGGCTGGGGGTGGGGGAAGGACGGCAATCTGAGGATTTTGCACCAGCTCCGGGGTATAAAAAATGGCAAACCCGAAACCTTGTCTTTAGGCTATAATAGCCGCGACCCCGACCGATGTACCACTGCGTGAAGGAGCGTATATGCCGAGCCGCACTGCCCCTGTGGGGGAAAAGATCACGATCAGCAACGGGAAGCTTACAGTACCAAACAACCCGATCATCCCTTTTGTCGAGGGTGACGGTACCGGGCGAGATATATGGCGGGCCAGTGTGCGCGTCTTCGACGCCGCTGTCGAAAAGGCGTACGGCGGAACGCGCAAGATCAGTTGGTACGAGGTGTTGGCCGGTGAGAAGGCGTTTACGGCGACGGGTAACTGGCTGCCCGACGAGACGGTCGAGGCGTTCAGGGAGTACCTGGTGGGCATCAAAGGCCCGCTGACCACCCCGATTGGCGGCGGCATCCGTTCGCTGAACGTGGCCCTGCGCCAACTCCTCGACCTCTATGTTTGTCTGCGTCCCGTGCGCTACTTTGCCGGCGTCCCCTCCCCGGTCAAGCGCCCCGAAAAGGTGGACATGGTGATCTTCCGCGAGAACACCGAGGACATCTACGCGGGTATCGAGTACCGTGGTGGTACTACCGAGGCCCAGTCGGTTCTTGACTTCCTCCAGACGAACCACCCGAAGGATTTTAACAAGGTGCGCTTCGGCACCATTGCGAAGACCGATGCGTTTTTGAACCTGATTGACCAAGCCTCCGAGGGCAAGATTGATGTCGGTGTAGGTATTAAGGCCGTAAGTCGGCTGGGCACCGAGCGCCTGGTAAGCGCGGCCATCGAGTATGCGATCACCTTCGGGCGCAAGAGCGTGACCCTGGTACACAAGGGGAACATCATGAAGTTCACCGAAGGTGCCTTCCGCGACTGGGGTTACGAGTACGCCGAGCGCACCTTTGGTGACCATGTCTATACCTGGTCGCAATGGGAGCGGACTAAGGCGAATCGTGGCGAGCAGGCGGCGAATGCCGAGCAGAAAGAGGCTGTGGCCGCTGGCAAGATTCTGATCAAGGATGCCATCGCCGATATTACGCTCCAGCAGGTGCTGACCCGCCCCGATGAGTTTGATGTGATCGCCACGCTCAACCTGAACGGCGATTACCTCAGCGACGCCCTGGCCGCCCAGGTCGGCGGGATTGGCATCGCCCCCGGAGGCAATATCAACTACGTCACCGGCCACGCGATCTTCGAGGCCACCCACGGTACTGCCCCCAAATACGCTGACATGGATAAGGTCAATCCCGGCTCGGTCATCCTCTCCGGTGATATGATGCTGCGCTACATGGGCTGGGTTGAGGCAGCCGACCTGATCATCGCCGCCCTGGGCAAGACAATCACCGACAAGACCGTCACCTACGACTTTGCCCGTCAGATGGAGGGTGCTACCGAGGTCAAGTCCTCGGAGTTCGCTGACGCGCTGATCGCCAACATGGATGCCATTCTCAAGGGTGGCGGTAGCCAGGTTGATACGTCTGCCAGCGTTAGCCCCGAACTGCTCAAACGGGCCGAGGGCCGGGTCTACCCGCGTGGCACCGTCGGCGCGATTATGACCCGCACCGTGGTGGCGGTTCCCGGTCAAGCGACACTCCACGAGGTCGCGCAGCATATGCAGGCCCGTGGCATCCACTCGGTAATCGTCAAGCCCGACGCCAGTGGTCACTGGGGTATTATGACCATGCGCGACATCCTGAAGAAGATCGTCGCTATCGGCAGTGAAACCAACGGAATCGCGATTGATCAGATCACGACCAGGCCGCTGATTACCACCACCCCGGATCTCAGCATTACTGCCTGCGCCCAACTAATGCTCGATAACAACATCCGCCGTGTGGTCGTAAGCGAGGCCGATGAGCCGATTGGAATCATCAGCGACACGGATATTTTTCACTTCACCGTTGGCGAGAAGTAGGGCTTCGCAGCATCAGCCTGATCACGGCATGGTCACGGGCGAAGAGCAGGAGCCGGACGAAGAAGTAGACGGCGCGGTAGAGCGATCCTCGACGTACCGCGTCGTAGTCCACCAGGATCAGTCGGCCATCACGGGTGCGCAGCAGGTTGTGTGAGCGCAGAATCGTGCGGCGCACCAGGAAACTCCAGAGTCGCCAGGGCAACATGTGGGGGCGATTAAGCCGATGGCGCTCGCGTGTACTCTGGCTGGTGCGCCCGTAGAGGTCGGGCATGATGCCGATACGGCGGTAGAGCCGAACCGACCGATCAATGATCTGGGTGAGGTGACGGGCTAGGATCTGCCGTTCATCAGAGCGTAGCACCCGGTAGTCAATGCTGGCGAGGGGCTGCGCGTCTGACAGAAAAGGCTGGATCACGAGGGGCTGCGTGTCGCCTTGGGTATCGCGGGCCAGTAGATAGTAATTCGGCAGGCTATGTTCTGGCCCCAGACAGGCAGCGAAGAGCTCGGCAGCGGCACGCATCTCGCGTGCCCTGGCCAGGGCATTGGCTGGCGTGCTGCCGCGCTCGGTCTTCAGCTTGGCCACATAGCACCCATCATCGCTCCGGTAGACCTCGGTTTCGTTCCCGCCGCCCACCCGCTCTAGGATATGGTCATAGTCAATCGGCGCAAATACCGCGTTGTGGTGTCCGCTCATCTGTGCCTGCTTTGCGGAATAAACGAGTTAGTTGTCGTCGGTGTCATGCTAAAGAACAGTACATTTTCCCAACTGATCAAGAGCTTGGCATCGGTACATTGGGATGAACACGTTAAATGGTGCCGCAACCGTCGTCATACGGGCGCTTGCCGTCATCGCCGGGCGCACCGGGTCGTTGCTGGTGATCAGGATCTCGACGCTAGCGGGCCACAGGTTAGCATAGTTGACCCAACTCAGTGTGACGGGAAGATCCACTTGTTGTCCAGGGGGGATCGTTCCCGACGGGTTCGACAGCGCGGCCCAGAACTTTGCGTCGGGCTGCGGGCGCACTTCGATGGTTCTTCCGTTGCTTATCTCCAAGGTGTTGCCGCAGCCGAATGACTGGGCGCTCGTTTTGTTTTGCTGCACTCCCGCACTTGCCGTAACGGTCGTCGAGAGCATGTCTGCCTGCTTATAGTTCATTGTCACCCTCCCGTCGGGCCACAGCAGTGTCTGAAAGCTCAGGCGCGGAGTGGTTGTCGTCGGTGTTGTGCTAAAAATCGGCACATTTTCCCAACTGATCAAGAATCCGGCATCGGTGTGAGCATAGCTCACCTTCGCCCCCGGCTGCGAGGGATCAAGATCGGCGTGCAGCGGGATCACTGCGGCGTTTGAGGTCTCAGCGACCGGCAGGCAGCCTGTCATGTATTTCGTGGCGGTGACATCAAACGGGCCGAAGCTGACAATCCCATTTGCGCCAATAACGACATCTGTGTAGACCTGATCGAAAAAGGGAAACCCGAAACCGATGCTGATCGAACTACTGACACCGTCGTCCGCAAGCTCGATGGTCGTCGCGCTACTCGGCGGATCGATCCAGGCTGAGGCTGGGCCATCGGGCTGGTTACTGCGCCAAATACCGTACCAAGCCAAGGGCAGGCTGGCGATGTAGTCGAGCGCCTTGATACCGTCATTGCGCAAGGTGATCGTGAGATGTGCCGGATTTCCCAGGGTCACGGTGGTTGTGAGCAGATTGGTGCTGGCCGCCAAATGTGGTGTATCGGGTTCGAGGGAAAAATCGAGCGCCGCGCTCTCGCCGGTTCCCAGGGCTACACGGGCGGTCTTAGGTGCGTAGGAGAGAGCGTTGGCGGTGAGGGTGTAGCTGATCGCCGATGATGGCAGCACAAGCTGGTAAGCTCCGCTCGCGTCCGTGTTCACGGTGGCACCGTCGGTTACGGCCACCGTTGCCGCCAGGGGAGTGCCGTCGCTCGTGCGGATCACCTTCCCACGCACCGTCGCGTAGGTCGGGTCGGTTGGAACCGTCAGCGTCAGCGGAACCACCAGCGGCGCCTGGCTCAGATCTGTGTCGTGAACCAAAACACGAGCCTGATAGGTGCCCGGTCCCGGAACCTTTCTGGTGTCTAGCGTGAGGGTGACGCTGACGCTCGCGCCTGCCGTGATCACACTCACGCCCTCGGCGGGCAGACTCAGCCAGGGCACGTCCACACTCGCCTTAGCTACAGCAGCGTAGGCATCAATTCGCCCGTAGCCGTAGATATTATTTGGTGTACTGGTGACGTGGCAGAGCTTGTATGTGACCGGATCATCGAACCGTGAGTCGGCATTGATCGGGCTGGCACTCGCAGTCAGAATCTGGTAGGTGCGGTCATAGTCGCCGATCAGACTCGGGTTCGCCGACCAAAGCAGGGCCACGCTTCCGGCTACCTGAGGCGTCGCCATCGAGGTGCCGCTCAGCGATCCGTAGACGCTACTGGGCATCGTCGAGATGATCCCGTTGCCAGGGGCAGTTATATCGGGCTTCAGACGACCATCCAGGGTTGGGCCAATATCACTATAGCTCGTGAGCATGTTGGTGTTATCAAGTGCCCCCACACCCACCACCTGGGCATAGTCGGCGGGGGACTGGATGCTGCTACAGCCTTTCGCTGAGATTCTGCCGTTACCTGCGGCGAAGACCGGGAAGATCCCCGCTGCTCGCCACGCGGTCACGTAACCAGCGTAGAAATTATCATTTCCCCGGCCAGACGACCACGAGTTACTCACGATCTGCGGGCGCAGATCAGGGCGCGCATTCTGGCCCAGTGTGTCTGTTGGGGCGAGCATCCACTGCGCGGCCAAGATCAATGCCGTTTCATCACATGTGCTACTTCCACAGGCTCGCGCCGCGATCCAGCGTGCGCCGGGGGCGATGCCTACGGCTGGCTCGCTCGCGCTTGCCCCACCGCTCGCCACCATTGAACCCATCGTGTGCGTGCCGTGGTAGCTTGAGTCGGTTGGGCTTGTCGTATTTCTGTAGGAGTCGTACCAGTTGTAGTTATGATCGAAGACTCCGCCGCCTTTATTGCCCCGGTACTGATTCACCAGGGCCGGGTGCGTGTACGCCACTCCGCCATCAATGTTGGCCACGGTGATGCCTGCGCCGCGAACGCCAAAATTGTTCCATACGCGATCCGCGCCGATACGCACAACGTTCCAACACACGTTCGCCGCATTAGGAAGACAGTTGCTGGTCTGATTCAGGGTCGCACCGGTAGACGCCTCATCGCCGAAGGTCATCAGATGATTGGCCCGCAACATCGCCACATCCGAGCGTTCGGCCAGGGCCGATACATCGGTGGCGGTGCCGTGTACGGCCAGGGCGTTCACAATCCACAGCGGCGTATAGCTCACGCCGCGACCATCGAGGAAGGTTCGCAGCGCGGCCTGGGTGCGTGCGGCGTGATCGTGCAGAGTCTGGTAGACATACTGACCGCGCTGATCCCAGTCGCTGATCATGTAGGCCGCACGCAGGTCGGCCTGGTCGGCGAGGAAGACCAGAAAGTCTACGGGGGTGTCGGGAGAGGAGTCGGCGGCTGCGCGGAGCTGAGGGTCAACCCGCAGAGCCTGCGTGGGCAGCGCCACAGCGGCGAGGTTGGTGGTTTCCGCAGCCGGGAGTCCCGCCGTCGTACTAGCAGCAAACGCCTCGTAGAGCTGAGGCGTTACATCCGACCCGCCGGTATTCTGGATGGTCAGGGTGATCTGCTCGGTGGTACCGAGGGCCATGCTTGCCGTGACAGATACCGGGTTGCTTGTAAGCGGGGAACTCGATTGAGCGAGGGCGGAATGATACGTTGCCGGAGCGACACTGCTGGAGAGGAGGGCGACGATCAGAGCCAGAAAAAAGGCGGCGGTGCGCCGGTAGAACATCATAGACAGATCCTGCGCCGTGTAGGTATGAGGGTTAATGGGAGAGCGTGGCACAGGTAGCGTATCAGTTCGCACACGCCATGTCAACCAAGTCGCAGCACTTCGTCCAATGCCGACCGTGAGTACCCCCGCATCAGCCCGAGTGTTCCCATCCATGAGCTTGACGGTTGGCGAAGGGCAGAGTATAGTTTGCCAACCCTATTAGCAGGAGATTTCTTCATGAGCAAGCGCCCCTGGATGAGCATGCTGGGCATGTCTCTTCTCGCCGTCAGCCTGCTGGCTGGCTGCGGCTCTGCACCGAAGGCAGCCCCCACCGCGACCACCGTTGCCGCGACCGCTGCCCCAACCACCGCTGCTATCACCGCCGCTGTCCCGACCACTGCTGCTGCCACCGCCGCCGCCACCGCCGCCGCTACCACCGCCACCACCGCCGCCACCACCGCCGCCACCACCGCCGTGACCGAGACGGCCAGCACTGTTGCCGCGACCGCCGTTGTAACCAAGACAACAGGTACCACCGCGTTGATCGCCGACCTCAAGGGCCGCAAGGTTCTGATCGGCACCGAAGCGGCCTACCCACCCTTCGAGTCGGTTGACGCCAAAACGAACCAGATTGTCGGCTTTGACGTTGATCTGATGGGTGAGATCGCGAAACTGATCAATATCCAGCCCGAGTTCCAGAATGCCGCCTTCGACACGATCTTCGCCGCTCTGCAGAAGAAGCAGTTCGACGCAGTGATGTCGTCGGCAACAATCACTGAGGAGCGGGCTAAGATCATTGCCTTCTCCGTCCCCTACATTGAGGTCGGCCAGATTGTGGTGACGCTGAAGGGCAACACGACGATCAAGAGCTACACCGACTTGGCGACTGCCGCCGCTGTTGGTGTGCAGACCGGCACCACGGGCGAGACTGCCTCACTCAAAGAGGGTAAGGTTCCCGATGCCAAGCTCAAGCGCTATCAGGCGATTGACCTGGCCTTCGCTGACCTGGCCAACAACGCGATTGATGCCGTAGTAGCCGACAGCCCCACTGTGGGCAACTATGTTTCGCAGCCCCAGTACGTTGATAAGCTCCAGGTGGTCGGTGCGCCCTTCACCACCGAGAACTACGGGATTGCGGTACAGCAGGGCGACACGGAACTGCTGAACGCGATCAACGGGGCCATCGCCAAGCTCAAGGCTGACGGTGTGATTGACCAGCTCAAGGCGAAGCACAAGATTAAGTAGTGAGATGACGGAAAGCGGGTAGTTTAGGGGGGCCTTGTCGTCTGTCGGCAGGCCCCCCCTGGCTACCCGCTCTATGCAGGAGCCTGCAATGGGTGAGGTAAGCAGTAGTAGTGAGATCAACCAGACCGCACACCGCCCTCTGGAGCGCACATCTCTGCGACAGGCTCCTTGGTGGCTGATCATCCTGGGTATCGGGATCGTCTTTGTTCTGCTTGCTATGATGCGGAATGAGGACTACGCCAAAACCCTCGGCTACGTCCTGGGCGGCGTTGGCCTGAGCGTCGTCATTACTGTCGTCGCCTACGTGGCTGCGCTCATCATTGGCCTGATCGCCGGGCTAGGGCGGGTCTCCGCAAACCCCATCGCCTACCATGTCGCCACGCTCTATGTCGAGGTGATGCGTGGCCTGCCGATGCTCGTGATCATCCTCTACACACAGTTTGTCATCGCCCCGATGATCGGTGCCCAGCGGAATCCGGCCCTCTCGGGTATTCTCGCCCTCGCGCTGGGCTACGGTGCCTACTTGGCCGAAGTCTACCGCGCCGGAATCGAGTCCATTGAGCGCGGTCAGGCCGAGGCTGCCCGCTCGCTGGGCATGAGCGCCGGTCAGACGATGCGCCACATCATTCTGCCCCAGGCTCTGCGCCGCGTGCTGCCGCCCCTTGGCAATGACTTTATCGCCATGCTTAAAGACTCGTCGCTGCTCTCAGCGATTGGTGTCAATGAACTGACTCAGTTGGCGCGGATCGAGGGTTCACGTACCTTTGATTACTTCCGGGCCTTCAATTCCGCCGCCATCCTGTATCTCATCCTGACGCTGTTGCTCTCGCTCGGCGTCCGACTCCTTGAGCGGAGGACCAGCAGTGGACGACGCTAAGCCAATCCCGCACTATATCGGCACGCCGATTATTACGATGAAGGGTATCTCCCGACGCTTCGGGCATACGCTGGCTCTCGATAACGTGAGCCTTGATGTGCGTCGCGGTGAGGTGCTGATGATCGTTGGTCCCAGCGGATCGGGCAAGTCTACCCTGCTCCGCTGTATCAACTACCTTGAACTGCCTGACGCGGGTATGGTCGAGATTGATGGGGTTGTGCTGAGTCGTCACGGCGTAGATCTCAACCGGATCCGTGAGCATGTGGGCATGGTCTTTCAGCGTTTTGAGCTGTTCCCCCATCTCACTGTGATCCAGAACATTATGCTGGCCCAGCGGATTGTGGCCAAACGGTCGCCCCAGGCCAGCGAACAGATCGCCCGCGACCTGCTGGCCAAGGTGGGCATTGGCGAGAAGGCCGACAGCTACCCCGTGCAGCTCTCAGGCGGACAGCAGCAGCGCGTCGCGATTGCGCGCTCACTGGCGATGCAGCCCAAGGTGATGCTCTTTGACGAGCCAACCTCGGCTCTCGATCCCGAGATGATCAAGGAAGTCCTTGATGTGATGCTCGACCTCGCCCGCGAGGGCATGACGATGGTGATCGTCTCACACGAGATGGGCTTCGCCCGCGCCGCCGCCAACCGGGTGGTCTTTATGGATCAGGGCCGGATCGTCGAGATGGGCGCGCCCGAGCAGGTCTTCGATAACCCGCACCACGACCGCACGCGCCTGTTTCTCAGCAAGGTTCTCCAGCACTAAGGCGGATTGTAGATCGCAGATTGCAGATTGCAGATTTGCCGCAACAGGACGCAGTGCATATACTACGCTAAGGGACGCAGAATTTTTTAAATATCCCGGCGTCACATGTCATGCTGAGCGAAGCGAAGCATCTTTCCCGGTTTCCTGGCAGATCCTTCGCTGCGCTCAGGGTGACATGGATCGCTGTGATGGGACGATTAAGAAGATCCGCTTCCGTCCCGTGCGGCTCCCGGCTCCTGCCTCCTGCCTCCTGCCTCCTGCCTCCTGCCTCCTGCCCCCGAATCAGAACAGCAGCGACGCCGTATAGATCAACAGACCCACCAGCCCACCCACCACCGTCCCGTTGATGCGGATGAACTGTAGGTCGCGCCCAAACTGAACCTCGATCCGGCGCGAGGTATCCATTGCGTCCCAGCCGTTTACCGTGTGGGTGATGAACTCGCCCGCCACGTGGCCGTAGCGAGACACGATAAAGCGGGCTAGCCCTTCGGCCCAAACGTCCACCTTCTCCCGCCAGTCGGCATCGCGTTCCAGCGCATCGCCCAGGTGGGTCAGACCCTCAGCAATCGAGCGGCGCAGGGGCGAGTCAAGCTCGGTACTCTGCGCCATCAGCGCTGCCTTCAGGTCGCGCCAGACCGCCGCCGCCACCTCGCGTAACACTGGCTGGGCCAGGATCTCAACCTTGAGCGCCTCGCCACGCGCCCGCACCTGCGGGTCGTGCTGCAAATTGTCAATCCAGTTATCCATTGTGGCGGTGAACTGCATGTACAGCGGATGCTCAGGATTCTCGTACAGCTCAGCCAGGGTGCGACGGGCTGCGTCAAGCAGTTTCTCATAGATCTTCTGGTCAACAATGGGTGGAAGCCAGCGCGGCAACTCCCCGGCGATGCGCTTGCGGATGATCATCTGGTTAGATTCGATCCAGCTTGTGGCCACCTCCACCACCCGCACCAGAATATCGTGGTGGCGCTGATCGCCCGCCGCCGCCCCCAGCAACCTGCCGATCATCGGTGTGGCCTGCACGGCAACGAGTTGGTCGGAGAGTCCGCTGGCCATGAGCTTGCCTACGTCCTCATCATTGGCCACGCGCAGCAGCCCGCCCAATGCCTCGGCGATAAAGTCGGCCACCTGGTTCGCCCGTGCGGGCTGGCGCATGGATCGGGCCAACCGCCCGGCCACATCCTGGCGGCGCAGCCGATCCGCGATCTTGTCCGGATCGAGGAAGTTGCGCTCCACAAAGCTCCCAAAGCTGATCGCAATGCGCTCTTTCCGCATCGGGATAATCGCCGTATGCGGGATGGGCAGGCCCAGGGGGTGCCGAAACAGCGCCGTCACCGCGAACCAGTCGGCTACGCCGCCCACCATTGCCGCCTCAGCGAAGGCCCGTACAAAGCCCAGCCACGGTGCGTAGTGCAGCAATGCGCTGGTTATCAGAAACACAATCGTCACGCCGATCAGCATTCCGGTTGCCCGGCGCTTCATCGTACGCAGCTCCGCCGTACGTTGGATCTGGATGTCGTTCATTATATTCATTGCAGATTTTTTGGATTGTAGCTCGATCACTGCGATGCGCGCCATAGCGCACACCTCTGCCCTTTTTTGCTCTCGGCTCTCGCATTCTACCACGCTCACAACGACCGAATCGGTTTTTCCGCTCAATAATCCCGTGGTACAATGCACGGCGTTGTGGCCACTGGGAGCGTAAGGAGTTCGTAATGCACATAGTTGTGTGTATGAAGCAGGTTCCGCGTGATAATTCAGTGAAGCTAAATCCAGATCTGAGTATCAATGCGGATGGGATCGAGAAGATTATCAATCTGTTCGATGAGTATGCCGTCGAGGAGGGTATCGCCTGGAACGAGAAGCACGGCGGTAAACTGACCGTCCTCTCGCTGGGCAGTACCGAATGGACGGAGCAGATCCGTCGCGCCCTGGCGATGGGTGCAACCGACTCGCTTCTGCTCAGTGACCCGGCCTTCGCCGGGGTTGACACGCTCGGATCCGCCCGTGTGGTGGCCGCCGCCATCCGCAAGCTCGGCGATGTAGATCTCATCCTCACCGGGCGCAACAGCACCGATGATGAGAGCGGTGCCTTCGCCCCGGCCCTGGCCCGCACTCTCGGCTGGCCGCAGATCACCTACGTGGGCAAGGTGCAGGACGTAAACCCGGCCACGAAGACGATTGTCGCCGACCGCAACCTAGAGACGGTGATCGAGACGGTCTCTAGCCCGCTACCCGCTGTGATCAGCGTGATCAAGGACATCAATAGCCCGCGTTATCCCTCCCTGCTAAAGATCAAGCGCGTCGCCAAGATCGATCCGCCGGTCTGGGGCGCGGCAGATCTCGGTATCAGCGCCGCCGATTTGGCCCCCGCAGCCGTCCTCAGCACCCGTGCCCCGGCACCGTCTCGCCCCAAGGGCGAACTGATTACCGGCAGCGACGCCGCCGCCAAGGTATCCGCGCTGGTTGACAAGCTTCTGGAGAACCAGGTTATTTAAGCTTCTGGGAATCTTTTTGGAAGCTCGGGAGGAGAATCTATGTCAGGCGTACTGGTTTATATCGAGCAGGTAGGCGGCGATGTGGCCGCGATCACGCGGGAACTGCTGGGCAAGGGCCGTTCTCTGGCCGATGCCCTGGGCGGGCCGCTGGCGGCCCTGGTGATCGGTGACGCGGCGGGCAACCTTCCCGAACGGGCGATTGCCTTTGGTGCTGATACGGTCTATACGGTGAGCAACGCAGCCCTGGCCGGCTACACCACCGATGGCTATGTGGCCGCTGCGAAGGCGGTCGCTGAGCAGGCCAAGCCCGCTCTCATCCTGGCGGGGGCCAGCTTTCAGATGCGCGACTTCGGCGCGGCCCTGGCTGCCGACCTGGGCGCGGGTCTTGCCGCCGACGCGATTGATGTGAGTGTTGAGGGTGGTCAGATCAGCGCTGTGCGGCCCTCGCACGGCGGCAATGTGATCAGCACCTACGCCTTTGCCGCCGGGCGCACCGCTGTGGTGCTGGCCCGCAAGCAGAGCTTCGCCGAGGCCAGCGAACAGGCAGGCCGTAGCGGTAAAATCGAGGCTGTGGCCCTGCCCGCCGCTGCCATTCGTACCAAGGTGACGAGCGTGGCCCCCAAGACCGGGGCCGTCAACCTCACCGACGCGACAATCATCGTGAGCGGCGGGCGTGGCCTGGGCAACAAGGATAACTACTACAAGCTCATTCCAACCCTCGCCGAGGCCCTCGGCGGAGCCTATGGTGCCTCCCGCGCTGTGGTGGATGAAGGCTGGGTACCCTACGAACACCAGGTCGGCCAGACGGGCAAGACGGTCAGCCCCAAGCTGTATGTGGCCTGCGGTATCAGCGGAGCCATCCAGCATCTGGCCGGTATGCGTACCTCGCGCTCGATTGTGGCGATCAACAAAGATCCCGATGCGCCGATCTTCCGCGTGGCGACCTACGGCGTTGTTGGCGATGTGAACGAGGTTCTGCCCCTGCTCACCGAGCAACTCAAGGCCCGCCTCAGCCGGTGAGATTTTGGATTTTGGATTTTGGATTTTCGATTGCCGTGGGCAATCGAAAATCCAAAATCCAAAATCCAAAATCACGCATATGCCGCCTCAAGCTGTGGCACGATCGTCCGCCAATCGTAGCGGGCGACCATATGGGCGCGGCCAGTTGCCCCGAGCTGTCTGCCGAGGGCTGGGTCGTTCAGCAGGCGCAGGGCAGCGGTGGCGAAGGCGTCCGGATTCGTGCCCATCAGCAAGTGTTCGCCGTCACGTAGGCCATCCACACCTTCGGCCCCCATCGGTGTACACACCACTGGCGCGGCCAGCGACAGTGCCTCCAGCAACTTCAGGCGCGATCCCCCGCCGATACGCATTGGAACCACGTAGACTGCGGCTCCGGCCACGTAAGGCCGCACATCCTCCACCTCGCCTACTACAATTATTGAATTTCCATTATGTAAACTTCGTACTGCCGGAGTTGCTGCTCGACCCACTACGATAAAGCGGGCGTCGGGACGGCTGGCTCGGATGCGCGGCAGTACCTCGCCTGCGAACCAGATCACCGCATCAATGTTTGGCCGGTAATCCAGCGTCGCCGTAAAGAGCAGGTCGGCTGGGCCACCGAGAGGCGCGGAGCCGGGGGCAAAGCGATCTGTGTCCACGCCGTTCGGCACGACGTGCAAGTTAGCGTGCGGGGACAGGCGGGCCAGGGTTGCGCGATCTTCCTCCGACACAACGAGTACCCGGTCAAACGCACCCAGCACGCGGGTCTCATACGCAGCCAGCTTGCGCCACTGGACGAGGGAGTAGACTCCGGCCAGCAGAGCGCGTGGCTGCCCGCCAATGCCCCGGCGCAGGTCGCTCAGGGCAGCGCGGCGCTGGATCAGATATTCGGCGTTGAACTGGTCGAGGACGATCAGCGGTGAGCCGAAGCCACGGGCCATCAGGCCGTAACCCGCCATCTCCAAACTCGCGGCGTGAACCACATCAAACTGCTCGGCTGCCAGCGTGCGGCTGAGGGCACTGCGGTAGGCTGCTGTCGCGTTACGCAGTGCCAGGTCGGGCAACGGGCTCGTCAGGGTTGTCCAGGCCCGGCGGCGCAGTGATCGCGGCGGCGGCCCCAGCACCGTCGCCACCTGACAAATGTCGCGCAGGGGAGCCATCGCCGCTACCGCCGCCGCGTCCGACGCGAAGCTGAGGCAGGTGACGCGATGGCGCGCCGACAGCCCGGCCATCAGGTTGAAGATTCGCAGCGCGCCGCCGCCCCGCGCAGGGAAGGGCGGATAGGGCGATAGCAGAAGGATTCGCATCTAAAAAATCGGCAGGTAGCGATCAATCTCCCATGCCGACACGAAGGAACGGTAGCTCTCCCACTCCTGCTGTTTGGCGTCCACAAAACGCTCGTAGACGTTTGCGCCGAGAGCGGCCTGAATGACCTCGTCCTCGCGGAGAGCGTCGAGGGCGGTGCCGAGCGAACTGGGCAGCAGCGACAGCCCACGGGCGCGGGGGTCAATGTGGAAGAGATCTTCCTCAGCGGCCTCGCGCAGAGTCAGTTTGCGCTTGATCCCATCGAGACCGGCAGCGAGCATAACTGCGTAGGCCAAGTAGGGGTTGCAGGAGGGATCGGGGCAGCGCAACTCGATCCGCGTGCTCTGCTGACGCCCGGCGGTGATGCGTGGCACGCGCACCAGGGCGGCGCGGTTGGTGCGGCCCCAGGAGATATACACCGGGGCCTCGAAGCCCGGCACGAGCCGCTTGTACGAGTTCACCAGGGGAGCAAGGATCACACACATCCCACGAGCGTGGGCCAGCAGCCCAGCGATGAACTGGCGGGCCACCTGCGAGAGCCCGTAGGCGTCGGTATTATCAACGAAGGCGTTCTTGCCCGTGGCCAGATCGATCAGACTCTGGTGGATATGCATGCCATTCCCATTCACCGAGGCCAGCGGCTTGGGCATGAAGGTTGCGTAGAGCCCGTTGAGCTGAGCGATAGCCTTGAGGGCCACCCGCGTCGTCACGGTGTTATCGGCTGAGCGGATCGCCTCCGTTACCCGCAGGTCAATCTCGTGCTGACCAGCGGCCACCTCGTGGTGGGCACCATCGGTGACGATTCCCATATCGCGCAGGGCGCGTACCATCTGGCGTCGGATGAGGGTCGCCTGGTCGGTAGAGACATCGAAGTAGCCAGCGTTGTCGTGGGGGATGGGGGTACTGTTGCCCTGCGCGTCGCGCCGGAACAGGAAGAACTCTAGCTCGGGGGCCACACGAAACTCGTAGCCAAGATCGGTGGCCTGCTTCGTCACCGTCGCCAGAACGTGGCGCGGATCGCCAGCGAAGGGCTTGTCGTCGGGCGTGTAGATATTGCAGATCAGCCGGGCGGTTGACAGACCATCGTGCTGATCCCAAGGAATCAGTGTGTATGAGGAGAGATCCGGCATGAGGTACATATCGCTCTCGACCATGCGGGCGAAGCCCTCAATTGATGAGCCGTCAAACCAGACGCCGTGGTCGAGTGCGTCGGACAACTCCCCCGCCGGGATCGTGACGGTCTTGACCATCCCGAGAATATCGGTGAACTGCAGATTCACAAAGGCGACGTGGTGCTGCGCGACATGGGCGAGCAGGCTGTAACGCAAATTTCCCCTCATGGCGCGGGTACTCCTCTAGACATGGTTTCGGGTGTGAGGTTTCAGGTTTCAGGTCGAGCGCATGAGGATGCGCTACTCATTTTCCTATGCCCGCAGTGAGAGGGCAGTCAGAGCCGTGCTAAGGATCATGCCGGCAAGTGTCTGCGAGCTGTGGGACTGAGTTGCCGCAACGCCGAGGAACACGGTACCGGCAGGGTTCGCCAGCTTGCTAAACACCCGAGCATGGGTATCGCCGCGCACACGGGCGATGTTAAGCAGGCCCAGAACCGCCAGCCCCAGGCCCGAACCAGCGAACCACACCTGGTTCAGCGCGGTCTCATCGGGATAAAAAACGGGTGTGAGCAGGATGTGCCCAACGCCCCCGGCGGTGAGCGCCGCAGAGAGAACCAGGTCGAGGGCCGTGAGCGGATCTGCGGGCAGGCCAAAAACATCGAGTGTGAAGGGGTTACGGGCGGAATGCATCATCAGCTCCTGTGCCAAGGTTTCAGGTTTCAGGTGTGAGGTTCCAGGTTTCAGGTGT
>JBAXMH010000060.1:0-21818 GCA_037134395.1 Chloroflexales bacterium | reverse complement strand
TGAAGGTGTGCCCCGGCGCAGCCACAAATCCGCGCCGGATCTCGCGGCCCTCCTGCGTTCGCACGGGGATATTCTGAAGATTTGGCTCGGTCGAATTGTGGACTATAATGCCGTGCGCGATATATTGCGCTAGATTATCCACTGCGATATCATACATCGACACTAGCGGGCCATGCTCGATTGAGATAATCTTGCATTCCAGATAGGTTCCGTCTACTGCCTCACGCAGAAAATCAACTTCTGCCGCCTCTAGATCATTTGGGAGGTGTGAGAGAATCCAGGATGCGCGTGCGGATGTGAGGCTTTTAGTGCGTCCACGTGTGAGTCGTGAAGTGAGTACATGAAGTGCTTGTGGAACATACCCCTCTTCAGCGCGCACGGCGGCGTGGAGAGCCGGCTTGATCGTACTCATATCAAAGTCCGGCACGAGTGTGATCAGGTCTGCCGAGTTGTGGCTCGTGTGCGGCTCCTCATACATCCGCCCTGAGACCGCGCAGAGCAGGTGCTTCTTCGTGCCGAGGAAGCCGATCCGATCATAGAAGATCGCGTTCGAGCGGCGACCAGCAATGCGCAGGATGTGGCGCGGCGCATATCCGCGTGGGTCGGATGAGCCGACCTGAATGCGCGAGGTGATTCCGAAGAGGGTAAGCAGTTGCTGCACATCTTCCAGCATCCCCATGCTCACCGAGCGCACGCTGATGATGTCCTGGGAGACCGAGCCATCGCCCTCGAAGTAGCCGCGCAGGAGTCCGGCCACGATTGGCTCGGGGGCGCGATAAATGCTCGGTGGCACCTTGATCACACCCGATTTTCCGCCAGCCCCGAGCTGCTCGATCATCCCGCCGATATCGACGCTGGAGATCTCAAGCACTGGGCAACTTCGCGTGATGCGCTGAGTTGGCTCTTTGCCGAACAGCCGGTAGATCACATCGGCGAAGTAGGCGATCAGCTCGTCATCCTCCCACCCAAAGGCGAGCGAGACCCTTGCTGGCTTGCCGTTGTAGTTGCTGTGGGCGACATGGCCGTCGGCCATGTGGTAGCCGATCAGTTCAGCCAGTTCAACCGACCATTCATTAGGCAGCGATGTGGTCTTGCACGTGTCGTAGTGGCTGGTGTAGTGCAGATCGAGCGCAATCTCCTCGCCGAACATCCCCGGCGCATGGCTCATATACAGCGGGTCTCCGACGACAAGGTCGCTGGCCTCAACCCACCTGCCTAGGCTGCGTAGGCGATGCTCGGGGCTACAGCGCAGAGAGATCCCGTTCGACAGCTTTAGGGTTATTACCGGCTTGAGGCCAGTGGCTTCCCATACCAACACACGCTGCGGCCCGAAGGCGGTTCGCACGAAGTCATCTGGACGCACCTCTTCGATGCCGACTAGGCCGCACTGCGTGTTTACGAGGGTACCTGCGGGGAGACAGGAGAGTCTCCCCGTCGCCGCCCCAACCTGGTTGTAGGTCGTGTGTACCCGCCCGGTCTGCGGGTTGGCCAGGCCCGGCAGCGCGTCCACGTAGGTACTCTTGAGTTTGCTGAGCTGGCGATACTCCAAGATACGCTCGCAGATCCCGCTGGTGTCCGCAGCGCGCAGTCGCTCCAGCGTGTCGGCGGTGATGGAGTATTTCTTGGTTTTTGCCGTACGGCTAACACCCTCGGTGGGCAGGCCGATCTTGCCGAAGAGGACGTCGCTGAGCTGGTCGCTGGAGTTGATATTGAACGGTCGCTCGGCGATCTGGTAGATCTCATGCTCGATTTCGCCGATGCGTGCGCCGAACTTGACGCCAAGTTGCTCGATGTAGGGCTTATCAAGGCCGATCCCGGCCCGCTCCATCTTCACCAGGACATCTACCAGAGGCAACTCCAGACGCCGGAAGAGCGTGGCGAGGCGCTCGTTGGTGGCCAGTTGTGGCTCCAGGGCGTGTACCAGGCGCAAGGTCATATCAGCGTCAGCGGCGGCGTAGGGTGTGGCCAGGGCCACCGGCACCTTGTCGAAGGTGATCTGTTTGCTGGCCTTGCCAATGAGTTCCTCAATCGAGGTCATTTCATGGGGGAGCTGGAGTTCGTAGAAGGCCAGATCCTTCAGCCCGACACGTTTGCCCAGCAGGGCCGCCACGATCATCGTGTCGAAGGCGAGGCCGCGCACGGTGATCTCCGCGCCTAGCAGCATCTCGATATCGAACTTGGCGTTGTGGGCGTACGTGGCCTTGTCTGGGTTCTCGAAGAAGGGTTTGAGCGCGGCGATCACCTGCGCGGCGGGAAGTTGCGGCCCCTCGGCGTGGCCAAACGGCACGTACACTGCGCTGCCAGGCGCGACGGCGATGGAAATCCCGCAGAGGGCGCTCTGCAAGGGGCGCAGGCCGGTCGTTTCGGTGTCAAAGGCGAAGCCGGGGGCGGCATCCAGGGCGCGGACGAGGGATTCAAGCTCGGCATCAGTCGTGACGGCGCGATAGTCGCCGAGGGCGGGTGTGTGCGAAATATCGGTGACGAGGAGTGGCACCTCGCCAAAGAGCGAGAGTTGCGTTGTCTCGGAGGTAGAGACGGCTGGCTGGGCCGTCTCTCCGTCGGTATCGGGCAAGACGGCCCGGAAGACGGCCCGGCGGGCCGTCTCTACGTCGTCGTCGGGGGTAGAGACGGTCCGCTGAGCCGTCTTTCCGTCGGTACCGGGCAGTTTCTTCAGCAGGCCTGATCTCGTCCCCAGTTCAAGTTCTTGGAAGAGCCGGATCACCGCCGCCCGGTCGTAGTCGTGAACTGCGGCGTCGGCGAGGCTCAGGCGCACCGGCGCATCACAGACGATGGTGGCCAGCTTCTTGCTAAATACCGCTGCCTCGCGCTGACCATCGAGCAGTTTCTGGTAACGCTGGGGAACCTCGCCCAGATGATCGTAGAGGTTCTCCACCGTGCCAAACTGGTTGAGCAGAGTGATTGCGCCCGCCTCGCCAATGCCCTTCACGCCGGGGATATTGTCCGAGCTATCGCCCTTGAGTCCACGCAGATCCGTCAACTGGCAAGGGTTGAGACCCTTATAACGCTCGCGCACCTTCTCCTCGTCGTAGATCGTCGTCGTCATTTTTTGGCCGTAGGGGTTGGACAAAATCACCTGCACGTGCGCGTCCACCAACTGAAGCGCGTCGGTGTCGCCAGTGAGAATAAGCGTCTCAACATCCTCGGCGCTGGCCTGACGGGCCAGAGTGCCGATCACATCGTCTGCCTCAAAGCCATCGGCGGTATAGATCGGCATATTCAGGGCGCGGCACAGCTCCTGAATACGCGCCATTTGCGGGTGGAACTCCTCCGGCGTCTCGGCGCGACCAGCCTTATACGCCGAGTACATCTCGTCGCGGAAGGTGCGCCCGACATCGAAGGAGATCGCCACATACTCCGGATGCTGCTCCTGAATCATCGTCAGCAGGATCTGGGCGAACCCGAAGACTGCGTAGGTTGGCTCGCCACGCGAGGAGCGCAGGCCAGACTGCTTCATGGCGTGGAAGGCGCGGAAGGCCAGTGCGTGGCCGTCAATCAGCGCGAGGCGCTTGCGTTGGGACATATGCGAACTCCCCGGTAGCAAAGGCGTGCGGGTGACATTATATCACCAGCGGACGGAGCGGCAGGGATTCAGAGCTGAGGCAACGTCTCCGCACCGCATCGCCATGGGGCTAAAGCCAATACTTTTCGAATAACGATTCTGCCGCCGAACGGCCCTCACCCCCCAGCCCCCTCTCCCAGAACGGGAGAGGGGGAGCGGATCGCTCTCTGATGAGGAAATCCCCCCTCTCCCCCGGTGGGAGAGGGGCAGGGGGTGAGGGGGCACGGTCGGCAAGTATGTTAGTATGGCCACAAATAGTATCGAACCTGCCGTACGATGTGCCGTAATGTCATGTCTGTGACACATACGCAGTGTGGAATGCAAAGGAGCAGAGAGAAATGAGGATCACGATCTCGCGGGTGGTTCTGTTCGTTGTCAGCTTCGCGCTGATTCTCGCCGCGCTGCTGCCAAGTCTTGCTGGGTCGGTTGGGGCTGCCCCGCCAATGCTGATTACTGAGGTGCCAACGGCTGAGCCACCGACACGCACTCCCCCAGTCAATACGCCCAACCCGACCGCTACGCCCCCCCCTGGCAGCACGTCTGTCCCGACCGCGACATCCGTCCCGGGAACGACTTCCGTCCCGACCGCGACATCCGTCCCGGGAACGACTTCCGTCCCGACGGATACCCCGCTCCCAGGGACGACGCCTATCCCGACAGATACCCCGCCCCCAGGGAGTTCACCTATCCCGACAGATACCCCGCCCCCGGGAAGTTCGCCTATCCCGACAGATACCCCGCCCCCGGGAAGTTCGCCTATCCCGACGGATACCCCGCCCCCGGGGAGTTCGCCCGTCCCGACGAATACCCCGCCCCCGGGGAGTTCGCCCGTCCCGACAAATACGCCACCCCCGGGGAGTTCGCCCACCTCGACGAATATTCCCACCCCAACAACTGTTCCCACCCATACCTCTAGCAACAGCGGCAGGAATAACCCGACCGAGACCCCAATGCCAACCAACACCCCCACCCTCACCCCCACTCTCGCCCCCACTTTCGTCCCCATCCCCACCATCATCCCCACCATCATCATCCCCACCCCCATCCCACAGACCGCCGACCCAGCGATTATTAAGTCGGTGAATCACAGCACGGTGGCGGTTGGCGATACGGTGGAGTTTACGATCCGGGTGACAAACCTCGGCGATACGACCGCAGGCAGCGTTGTGGCCGAGGATGCGTTGCCTGACTTCCTGGCTCTTGAGCACGCGAGCGCAACTCGCGGCGATGTACGGGTGAATGGGAACAGCGTGCAGGTGACTATCGGTGATCTTGCCCCTGGCGAGATTGTCACGATCACAATCAGTGCGCGGGTGGTGGCAACCGCGATGCCTCCGGATAACTATAACGGGGCCACGGTCTCCACCAGTAGCCTCACCGACAACCCAGCGAATAACAGCAGCAGGGTGTCGCTAAACACGGGTGCGCTGCCCACCCCGACAACGACAGTCCCTCACACACTGCTGCCTGTCCCACCAACGACAGCCCTTCACACGCTTTTGCCCAGCACCGCTGAGCCAAAGGATCTGGACACGCTGCCGCTGCTCATCCTCGGCATCGGTATGATCGTGGCAAGCCTGTTCATCCGTTGGCGGATGGAGTAGTTGTCCCATACCCTCAGATTGCCGCCCGCCCCCCACCCCCAGCCCCTCCCCCATGCGGGGGGAGGGGAGTCGAACAGCTTTCTGATGCGGAATACCCCTCTCCCCTGGTGGGAGAGGGGCTGATTTTGCATCAGCCCTGTACAACACCCCATGAAAATAGACACGGATGTCCGGCTATCGGCTATCGGCTATCGGCTATCGGCTATTTTCACGCTCCTGCTCGCAACCCTGGCGGCATCCGCTACGGCGGCACGTCCTGCACCAGCCGGCGGCATGTTACTCGGTGCGGACGCGGGTGGTGTGTGGGTTCGTTGGTCGCCTGAAAGTGTCGGGGCGGATCTGTCCTCCGCCCCGATTCCTTCTGCGCCCCAGATGATCGCCCTGCATCTGCCCGATGATGCCGATCCCACTCCGCAGATTGTCGCGTCGGCCAGCGTGCCCTGGGCAGGCGACGGTTCGCCTCCCTCCGCGCCCCTGCGCCTTCTGCGCGAGGGCCGGCTGCGCGGCCAGCGCACGGTGGTCTACGCCCTTCACCCGTACCTCACCAGCCTCAGCGCCTATGTCCCCCGCGCCACGCCGCTCGCGGCACACGCCGCATGGACAAGCGACCCCAATGCGCCGTTCCTGATCTCCGCGCCCGCTCCTTCGCCCCGCGCTTCTCAGCAGGCGTGGACGATCCGGGTTGAACAGGCGGGTATTCAGACGATCAGCGCGACCTCGCTTCAGTCCGCCGGTCTCAGCCTCCTCGATCCGGCCAGACTGCATATGTGGCGCGGCGCGATAGCCGTGCCGCTTGAGCTGCTGCACGACACTGGCGGCACTTTCAGCGAGCTGCGCTTCTACGCGCCGCCCCCCGGCGACCGCGACAACAGCGCGGATACCTACTGGCTAACGATAGAATCGTCCGCTGGCCCGCTGATTGCCAGTGCCGATGCGCCGCCCACCGGCACCGTGCCGTGCCAGGACTCGGCCCTCGCCCGAGGCACCTGGAACACCCGCACGTTCTACGACTCGCGGATTCCTGGCCCCGATGGCGACCACTATTTCGCCGCCGAGTTGAGGGTTGCGAACGCGCAGCTCAATTCCACCACGGTAACGGCAACCCTCAGCTCAGATCTGCCCAGGGCCAGCGGGCCGATCACCATCACCATCGCCGGTGCCAGCATTTTCAGCGCCACTCATACCATCAGCGTCACCCTGGCAAACAGCGTCCAGACCACCCGGTGGGCCGGGAGCGACATCTTCTCGCGCAGCCTGAGCTTTCCCAGCGCCGCCGATCATGCCGCCGTGACCCTGATGCCGGATGCCACGTCGAGCGAGCCTGTTGACGGCATCCACCTCGATAGCGTCGCCTGGGAGACGCCGGTGCTGCTGAGCTTTGGCGGGGGGGGCGCGGCCTTCATTGGCCCCGCTGGTGATCACTGCTTCCGCCTAAGCGAGCTGCCCGCCGGGGCCGCGCTCTACGATGTGACCGACCCTGCTGCGCCGGTGCGCGTGTTGATGAGGCCGGACAGCTTCGAGGCAAACCTACCCGCGCCGCGATCCTATCTGCTGGCTGGCCCGGGCACCATGCACGCGCCGTCCGTTAACCCTCACGTCCCAGTTGATCTCGCCACGCCCCTCAATGTTCAGGCGCTCTACATCGTACCCGACGCCCTCGCGTCAGCCCTGGCCCCCCTGGTCAATCAGCGCAGATCGCAGGGCTACAGCGTGGCCGTCGTGCCTACCGCCGCGATCTACGACACCTGGGCCGATGGTCAGGTGAGCCCGCAGGCCATCCGCAGCTTCCTGCGCTACGCCGCCGCCACCTGGTCAGTTAAGCCCATCGCCGTCACCTTGGTGGGCGACGGAAACTCTGATCCGCACAACTACCTGGGCATCGGCCAGACAAACTGGCTCCCGCCGTATCTCGCCACGGTTGATCCCTGGCTCGGTGAGACGGCCTGCGAAAGCTGTTTTGCCCAGCTCGACGGCACCAGTCCCCTCGACGATCCCCTCCCCGACCTGCTGATTGGTCGGCTCCCGGTAAAAAGCGCCGCCGAGCTAAGCCAACTGGTGCAGAAGATCATCACCTACGAGCAATCCTCCCAGATCGGCGCATGGCGCGGGCGGGCGGTTTATCTGGCCGACAACGCCGACACCGCCGGTGACTTTGCCTACGTCCAAGATCAAAGCATCGCCAGCCTGCCGCCCGCCGTATCGGTCGCCCGGATCTACTACGATCCCGCCGCACCGACAGGTTCGCCCTGGCGCATCCGCGACTCGCTGCTGGCGTTCCAGCGCACGATGGACGCATTCACCAGCGGCGCGGCCACCGTGAGCTATATGGGCCACGGCCTGGCCTACCAGTGGGCCTACACCGGCCCGCCCCTGGATCCGAGCGGGCCACAGGACAGGCAGTTTCTCATGCAGGTGGACTTCGCTGGCGACCTGACCAACGCCACGCGCCTGCCGATTGTGCTGGGCCTCACCTGCCTCAGCGGCGCATTCCAGATACCCTCCGTGCGCGGCACCACCGTAGACGAAGCTCTGCTGCTGAACCCGCACGGCGGCGCAATCGCCACCTGGAGCTCGACGGGCCTGGGAGTCCTCTACGGCCACGACGCCCTCCAGCGCGGGTTTACGCGGGCGCTCTGGGAGAATCCCAGCACACAACCACCCCTGGGAACCCTAGCCATGACCGGCTACCAGGAACTCTTCACCACCACAAGCTGCTGCCAGGACTCGCTGCGCACCTACGGCCTGCTCGGCGACCCCCTCACCCCGGCCCGTGTACAAACGGGGATCGCCGAGGTGGCACTGCCGCTGGTGCAGCGATGATCAACAAAGCAAAATCCGCAATACCGCAGAAGTAACACTGTCATGTCATGCTGAGCGCAGCGAAGCATCTTTCCCGACCCGCTGACAGACCCTTCGCTTCGCTCAGGGTGACATGGGCATTGGAGAAGTTCGTAGCGCGGGCTTCCAGCCCGCCAGATGCACGTCGGCAGGCTGGAAGCCTGCACTACGCCTGAAACCTAAAACCTGGCACCTGAAACCTTGCCCTAAATGTAATACATCACATTCCCCGCCTGCTGGCGCTTGCGCTGAAGCAGATCATCAAGGGTGATCCCGCCCAACATCAGCGAGATCTTGCCGCGCAGATGTGACCAGAGATCATTAACCAGCGCGTCGTCTTCGGGAACCGTGGGTGTCCAGTCTTCACGCGATGGCTCCCCGATCAGTAGCGGGCCTTCGATGGCGACAATAATGTCGCACAGAGTAATGCGCTCAGGTGTCAGGGCCAGCAGATGCCCGCCCTGTGCGCCGCGCACACTCTCAATCAGGCCAGCCTGCCGCAGCGGGATGAGCAACTGGTTGAGGTAATTCACCGGGATACCCTGGCGCGTCGCGATATCGTCGCTCTGGATCGGCCCCTTCCCCACCTGCTGGGCCAGGTCGAACATGGCTCGCAGGGCGTAGATACCCTTGTTGGAAATACGCATTGCAGCCTCTCATGATGATCTCTGGTCTCTTACCGAGTCAACAAGCCAGCGTCAATCACAAGCTGAGTGCCGGTCACATAGCGGGCGCGGTTGGAGGCCAGGAAGAGAACCGCCTCCACCACGTCCGCAGGCTCGATCCACGGCACCGGCAGCAGGTTCCCCGCCGAACGCTCCGCAATCGCCTGGGGCGTCGTCCCCTCTAGCTCGGCCAGCCCGTCGTTCATCGGCGTGTTCACGCCAGTGGGATGGATCGAGTTGACCCGCACGCCGTGGGGCGCCAGTTCAATCGCCCACGCCTTAGTCAGCCCAGTCAACCCCCATTTTGAGGCCGTGTAGTGGCTCATGCGCCCGAAGCCACGCAGCCCCGCCACCGATGAGTTGTTGATAATCACGCCGCTCTTCTGGGCGATCAGATGCGGAATGACGTGCTTGGCCACCAGCCAGGCACCCTTGAGATTAATGTCGAGCATAGCGTCCCAGGCCGCCTCACTCAGTTCGTGGGCCAATCCATAGGCCGCAATGCCGGCGTTGTTGAAGAGGATGTCAATCCGCCCTAGCTCGGCTGCGGTCTGCTGAACAGCCTGCGCCACGGCGGTCTCATCGCGCACATCGGCAGTGAAAATCAGGGCACGCCGTCCCAGATCCTCCACCTCAGACTGGAGTGTGCGCAGCTCGTCGGCCTCAGCAAGGCGATAGCCGGGGTAATCCAACTGGCGGGCCACATCAAGGGCGGCGATGTCGGCACCCTGCCGGGCCAGAGCCAAAGCCACGGCCCGCCCCTGGCCGTGGGCCGCCCCCGTGATGAAAGCCACCTTGCCCGCGAACTCAGGCATAGGGTACCTCGGCGGAATCGGAGCGACGAAACGGCTCCAGGTAGCTATCCAGCGGCACACGCAGGACGTTGGGGAAGACATTGGTCTCCACCATCAGCAGGCCATCCACCTCTTCGGGTAGCAGAATGGTGCGGGACATTATGATGCTCCTTATGTGGATTATTGTCGGGCAGCCCTCACCCCCCCGCCCCCTCTCCCAGAGCGGGAGAGGGGGAGTATTCCTCACCGGGACGCGATACACCCCCCTCTCCCCTTGTGGGAGAGGGGCAGGGGGTGAGGGGCAAGCAAGATCGGTATTCCTGCTGAATCTACGCAACGGCGAGAGCCTGCTCCAAGTCGGCCAGGATGTCGTCAATGCTCTCAATACCGACCGACAGGCGCACATACTCATCGGTAACACCGCTGGCCTGCTGCTGCTCCGGCGAAAGCTGGCGGTGTGTGGTGCTGGCCGGGTGAACCGCCAGGCTCTTGGCATCGCCGATATTGACCAGGTGCGAGAAGAGTTTGAGGTGTTCAATAAAGCGTGCGCCCGCCGCTCGCCCGCCGGTGATCCCGAAGCCGACCAGTCCGCTCTGGCCTTTGGGCAGATACTTCTGGGCCAGGGCGTAGCTGGGGTGATCGGGCAGGCCGGGGTACAACACCCACTCCACCTTGGCATGCTCTTTGAGAAAGCGGGCCACGGCCAGGGCGTTCTCGCTGTGGCGCTGCACGCGTAGCGAGAGCGTCTCCAGTCCCTGGAGCAGCAGGAAGGCGTTGAAGGGGCTGATCGCCGCGCCGATGTTGCGCAGCAGTTGCACCCGCACCTTGGTGATATAGGCCAGTTCCTTAAACGCCTCGGTGTAGATCAGCCCGTGGTAGGCAGGGGTCGGCTCGGTGAGGGCGGGGAAACGCCCGTTGGCCCAGTTGAACGTGCCGCTATCCACAATCAGCCCGCCGATGCTGGTGCCGTGGCCACCGATGTATTTGGTGGCCGAGTGAACCACAATGTCGGCGCCGTGTTCAATGGGTCGCCAGAGGTAGGGCGTTACGGTGGTGGCATCCACAATTACCGGCACGCCCGCCGCGTGGGCGATGGCCGCGATACGTTCGAGGTCGAGAACATCGAGCTTCGGGTTGCCGATCAGCTCCAGAAAGACCGCCTTGGTGCGCTCGTCAATGGCAGCCGCAAAGCCATCGTAGTCGCGCCCATCCACAAAACGGGTGGTCACGCCGCGCAGGGGCAACTCCTCCTGGAAGAAGGTGTAGGTGCCGCCGTAGAGGTCGGTGGAGGCGACGATGTTGTCGCCAGCGGTAGCCAGGGTGAGTACGCTGAAGGCGGTGGCCGCCTGCCCCGAAGCGACCGCCAGGGCACCGGCACCTCCCTCCAGAGCCGCAATGCGCTGCTCCAGCACGTCCTGGGTAGGGTTGCCGACGCGGGTGTAGATATAGCCAACCTCCTCCAGATCGAAGAGTCGTGAGGCGTGGCCGGAGTCCTTGAAGACGAACGAGGTTGAGGCGTAGATCGGCACAGCGCGGGCACCAGTGGTGGGGTCGGGCACCTGACCAGCGTGCAGGGCGAGGGTATCAAAGCCGGTGAACGCGATAGGTTCGGTCGTCATCGGGAGCGCTCCTTTCAGAGATGTTGTTATGTTTAACTTAATATATTTACGTTATATTGTCAAATATCATCATTCTGCACCGTACCTCAGGCAGATGACGCGCCCCCGAGGTAGGCATCCTGGATTTGCGGGTCGTGGCGCAGCAACGCAGCAGGGCCGTGCAGCGCGATCCGCCCGGTCTGGAGTACGTAGGCGTAGTCGGCGATCTGGAGGGCGAGGTTGGCGCTCTGCTCGACCATAAACACCGTCACGCCCTGGCGGTTAATTGTCTGGATTAGCTCCAGCACCTTCTCGACATACAGCGGCGAGAGGCCCATCGTCGGCTCGTCCATCACAATCAGGCGCGGGCGACCCATCAGGGCGCGGGCCATGGCCAGCATCTGCTGTTCACCACCCGAGAGCGTGCCGCCGCGCTGGGACAGCCGCTCGCGCAGGCGCGGGAAGAGCTCCAGCACCCGCTCTAGATCCTCGGCCACGGTGGCCCGATCCCCCCGCGTATACGCACCCATCAGCAGATTCTCGCGCACGGTCATCACCGGGAAGATCCGCCGCGCCTCGGGCACCGAGCCAATCCCTCGCCGGATGATCTGCGGCGTCGTCCGCCCGCTAATCTCGGCCTCATCGAAGATAACCTGGCCAGCCTGCGGTCGCACCAGCCCCAAGATAACCTTCATCGTGGTGCTTTTGCCGCTGGCATTGCCGCCCAGCAAACAGACGATCTGGCCCGCCCGCACCTCTAGGTCGAGGCCAAAATGCACCTGCACCGGCCCGTAGAAGGTTTCAACCCCGCGTAGTTCCAGCAGTACGCTCATCACGCCACCTCCAAGGTCAGGGCGGAAGCGGGTCGCACAGGCAGATTCGTTACCTCAGCCGGAAGTTTACGCCCGAGGTAGGCATCAATCACCTGCGGGTTATCGCGCACCGTGGCGGGCAATCCTTCAGCGATAGTTGCCCCACCATCAAGGACGACCACCCGATCAGAGAGCTGCATCACCAATTCCAGTTTGTGTTCGATCAGCAGAATGCTCAGGCCACGATTCTTGAGCGTGCGAATAACCTCTAGCATCTCGGTGGTTTCGGTGGGGTTCATCCCCGCCGTTGGCTCATCGAGCAAGAGCAGACGTGGGTGCAGAGCCAGGGCGCGGGCGATCTCCAGGCGACGGCGGTTAGCGTAGGAGAGACTGTGGGCGGGCTGGTCAATTCGCGACTGTAGCCGCTCGCCAAACAGTGCCAGGATGGTCTCAACCTCTGCGTGCAGATCCCGCTCCTCATGCGCCACAGCGGCGGGGCGCAGCAGGGCCAGGGCCAGTTCCGCCAAAGGGCCGAGGATTGGCAGGCCCGACCGAGCGGTGCGGAGGCGGGTGTGTGCGCCGACCAGGACGTTGTCGCGCACGCTCAGGTTGCCAAAAACTCGCCCGTGCTGGAAGGTGCGGGCCAGTCCCAGGGCGGCAATGCGCTCGGGTGCCAGCCCAGCAATGGCGTGTCCCGCAAGCTGCACGCTCCCGGCGTCGGGCGTATCAAGGCCGCTGATCAGATTGAACAGGGTGGTCTTGCCCGCACCATTTGGCCCGATAATACTGACCGTCTCACCCTCGGCTACCCGCAGGCTCACGCCATCAACGGCGGTTAAGCCACCAAAGCGCCGGGTAAGATTTATTATGTCAAGCATAATCACATCGTCCCCATCAACCCTTGCGGGCGGAAGCGCACCAGCAGCACCAGGGCCAGCCCGTAGCAGAGCATGCGGCTGTCGCCCAGAAAGCGCAGCATCTCGGGGGCGATGATCAGCAGCGCCGCGCCCAATACCGCGCCTAGAGCGTTGCCCATCCCGCCCAGGATGGCCATCGTCAGCCCCAGGATTGAGATCGTATTGCCAAACGTCTCGTGGTTAATGTAGGAATACATGTGTGCGGTGATTGCCCCGCTCAGCCCGGCGGAGAACCCGCCCAGGGCGAAGGCCAGCCCCTTGTAGCGGTTCAGGCTGATGCCATAACTCTGTGCCGCCACCTCGTCCTCGCGGATGGCCCGAAAGGTGCGCCCAAGGTGTGAGCTATCGAGGCGAGTATGCATCAGCAGGATGGCCAGCATCACCCCCAGGCTCAACCAGTAGATTGCCTGGGTGGAAACCAGCGGCGTGCCGAAGAGACTCAGGGGCGGCAGGCCGGGCAGCCCAATCGGCCCGTTGGTCAGGCTCTCCCAGTTGAGGATGACCAGGGTGACGATCTCGCCGATACCGAGGGTGGCGATAGCGACGTAGTGGCCGCGCAGGCGGAAGGCCGGGGCAACCAGCACCACGGCCAGTCCAGCAGTGATCAGCCCGGCGGCGAGGATGGAGACCTCAACCGGCCAGCCCAGGCGCACGGCCAGCAGGGACGAGGCGTAGCCGCCAATAGCCAGTAACCCGGCGTGGCCCAGGCTGGTCTGGCCCGTCGCCCCAGAAACCAGGGTCAGGCTGAGGGCGAGCAGCCCGTAGAGCCATGCGTTGATCAGGATCTGGAGTATATAGGGGTTGGGTACGATGAGGGGCAGCAGCACGGCAGCCGTACCCAGTGCCCAGATAGCCCAGGGCGGCAGGCGTACCGGGCGGCTGGTCGCAATGAAGGTGCCGGTCATCGGTTCGGGCGGCAATCCGCGCCGGTCGCCGAAGAGTCCGCCGGGACGAACCACCAGCACCGCGATCAGGATGCCGAAGGCGAAGAGATTGCGGTAGCTCGACCCGAGTGCCGCCACGCCGTAGCTCTCGATTAGCCCGAGCAGCAGGCTACCGACGATGGCACCGGGGATGGAGCCAAGACCGCCGAGCAGGGCGGCGGCAAAGCCCTTGAGCGTAGCCTGAAAGCCCATCGTCGGGTAGACGCTGCCGTAGTACATGCCCACCAGCGCGCCGCCCAGCCCGCCGAGGGCGGCGGCAAGGGCGAAGGTGGTCAGGTTCACCCGATTGACATCAACGCCCATCTGCTGGGCGGCATCGCGATCTTGGGCGGTAGCGCGCACCGCCCAGCCGAGCCGACTGAAACGCAGGAAGGCCCAGAGCGCGAGACCGATGCTCAGGCTCACCGCCGCAACCAGCAGGTCGAGGTAGCCAATGCTCACCCGGCCAAGCTGAAAACGGGTTGTGGGCAGCGGGCTGGGAAACGCCTGGGGGAAAGGGCCAAAGATCAACTGGGATGCCTGATCGAGGATGAAGCTGATACCGATAGTGGCCAGGAGCGGAGCGATTCGGGCCTTGCCGTAGAGCGCCCGCAGTCCGCAGCGCTCGATAGCGGCACCCAGCAATGCGCTACCGGCGGCGGCGGCGGGCAGGGCCACCCACAGCGGCAGCCCCAGCTTGGTTACGCAGAGCCAGCCCACGTAGGCACCGGCCATATAGACCGAGCCGTGGGCAAAATTGATCAGCCCGGCGACACCGAAAATCAGCGCCAGACCCACCGCCACCAGGGCGTAGATGTTGCCTACCACCAGCCCGTTGATCGTGTTGTCGAAGAACGTTGCCATATCCCCATCACGGTAGGGGCGGAGCAGCGCCGCAACGGCGCTGCTCCGCCCCTACACATATCACGCTCCCACAGCCGCCGCCAGATTGGCGGCGCGGCGCAGGGCGTACAGGTTCGCATCAGGCGTGGTGATCGCCACACCGCAGCCGGGGGTGAGCAGGAACTTCGTCCCGCCGCTGGCGGTGAGAGCTGCCGATGCCTCGGCCTCTACCTCAGCCGGCCCACCACGCACAATCGCGCCCGCCTCGTCTACTCCGCCGATCAGAGCCTTGTCCGTGTGGGCGCGGGCCTCGGCAATGCCGGGGTTGCCCTGGCCCACGGCGGCCCAGTTCAGCGCGTGGACGGGGTAGTCCACCGCCTGATCGAAGTAGACCTGCGGGCCGCAGATGTGCAGCAGGTTGAAGGGAGCGCCGCGCACTGCATCCAGTATGCGCAGGTCGTAGGGCTTACCGAACTCGGCAAACTCTGTCGCGCTCAGAATACCGGCGCGGGCCAGGCGCACAATCGCGAAGAACAGACCGCTGGCTCCCGCCTCCACGCTCGCCGCCGCGTATCCTGCCAAGGTAGTCGCAATCGCGTCCAGGGCCGCATGGACGCCCTGCGGGTTGGTCTGGATCAGCGCCCGCAGGTGGCCGTAGTCCGAGCCGAGACCCAGGCTCGCTGTCTGGTCGCCCAAGTCCGCCGTCAGGAAGGCTAGCACCGAAAGCGGCGAGAAAACCGTCTGTACGAAGTGTGCGCCGTCGGCCCCCGTGTGGATACGGCGCAGCACATCAAGCTGCTCGGCAAAGACGCCGCCGGTCGAGCTTACCGGCGTGATCCGGCCCAGGTCGGCGGATGTACGCACCGGGCCGTCTACCAGCCGTGGCAGAACACCGTCATAGTGCTCGTAGTCGTAGGTATTACCAAAAGCCTCGGCGTAGTAGGTGGCACGCGGATTCACCTTGATCCAGTCCCAGTCGAACTGATGGAAGTGGACCAGGGTCACGGCGGCCAGAGTGGCACTGCCGCGCTCCTCGGGGATGAAGTGGCGCCATGCGCTGACCGGCACGCGGTCAACCGCTGCGCCGACGAGGGCGGAATCCACGCGCTCGCGCTTTGAGAATTCAGACATCAGAAACCTCCACAGTGAGATAGGGCAATTCTACGCAGGTTGTGAAAAGGAGTCGAGCCTTTAGGTGGCTCTATTCGGCTAAAGCCTCGACTCCACACGACAATCCCAAGAGAATTGCTATAGCATTAGCGCGACGCCACTGGCTTACCGTTCCAGAGGGTAAACTTCCCGCCTGCGACAATCAGACGGGCATCTTTAGGCGCGGCCACGCGGCGGGTCTCGGGGTTAAACGTGACTTTGCCGTAGATCACGCTCGGCACATCCTTCAGCTTGCCCAGAGCGTCGCGAATGGCGGTGCGGTCGGGGCCACCCAGTTCAATCGCGGCGGCGATCAGCTTGATCGTGTCGTAGGCGTGGGCGGCGAAGTAGTCCGACTCCTCGCCATACTTTTCGCGGAACGCCTTGAGGTACGCCTGCACCTCGGGGCGCGGGTCGTCGGGCGAGAAGTTTGAGGAGAGGTAGACACCCTCAACCGCCGTGCCGCCCAGCTCAAGGAACTTAGGCGAGTGGTTTGAGCCGTTGGCGACAATCGGCACGGTGATACCGAGAGAGCGGATCTGCTGAACGAGGAGGGCGGCGTCGGTATAGTAGGAGACCAGAACGATCCCGTCGGGGTTGGCATTCTTGATCGTGGTCAGTGCGGTGCGGAAGTCCTTCTCATCGGGCAGGTACGCCTCAACAGCAACAACCTCAACCCCGCGCTCAGTCAGACGCTTGGCCGTCAGTTCGTAGGTGGTCTTGCCCCAATCGGTGTTCAGGTGCAGCAGAGCCACCCGCTTGAGTCCTAGATCGGCCACAAAATCGGCGTGGAGCGGAGCGGCGTCAACCTGGCTGATCGAGTTCGACCAGGTGTACTGGCCGCCCTTGGTGAAGTCGGGGTGGGAGTTGGTAAAGCCAAACTGGAGCAGCCCAGCGCGCTCGTAGATCGGCGAGGCGGCCATCGAGGCAGGGCTGGAGAAGTCGCCCAACTCAGCCAGAATGCGCGTGTCGGCAACGAACTTCTGGGCCACCACCACCGACTGCTTGGGATCGCTCTGGCTATCCTCGAAGGTGTAGGCGAGGGGCCGACCACGCACGCCGCCAGCGGCATTAATCTCATCAAGGGCGAGATCGAAGCCCTTCTTCCACTGCGCACCGTACTGGGCGTTGTTGCCGGTGAGCGGGCCGCTGACCCCCAGGAGCAGAGGCTCGCCCGTAGCGGCATGACTGGCGGCGGCGGTAGGCTGACTGGCCGCCGGGGCGGTAGCCGCCGGGGCGGTAGCCGCCGGGGCGGCGGTGGGCTGACTGGCCGCCGGGGCGGTAGCCGCCGGGGCGGTGGTGGGCTGACTGGCCGCCGGGGCGGCGGTGGGCTGAGCTGCCGGCTTAGTCTGGCCACAGGCGGCTAGCACGCCGACGAGCATGAGAATCTGGAGGGTTAAGGCGATTAGGGATCGAGAACGGGAAATCTGTCGCATCGAGTTTCTCCTTCAGGTATGGGGCGTAATGACGGTACTGCCCCAACAGCGGAGAAATCTTAATATATTCACTCCATTTTGTCAATAAATCACAGAAGTAACGCCATCAGGCTAAACGAAGCAAGATGCTTTGCGCCTGTGCGCCTTTGCGTCAAACCAAACACTCGTCTGACGCAAAGACGCGAAGACGCAAAGCCATCCCCCTGCTACACGTCATCGGTGAGGTAGAGCAAACTCTTCTGCCCACGGTACACGCTGCCGTCCGTCACCGGCAGGCCGCTTTTCGACAGCGGGATGCCCTTGATGTAAGGCTTGAACACGTTCACGGCGGATGCGTAGTAGAGCGGAATGTAGGCAGCATCCTTCAGCAGCAGGCGCTCAGCCTGGATGTACAAATCGGCGCGCTTGGCCTTATCCTGCTCGCCTGCTGCCGCATCTACCAATTTATCGAATTCCGCGCTCTTCCAGACGAAGCGGCGCTTGGCCGGCGGGCCGTAGTAGATCGCGTTGTAGTGGTTGCTCGGATCAGGGTAGTCGGTGTACCAGATGTAGAAGATGAACTGGTACTTCCCGCCATAGACGTTGGTGATGAAGACGCGGCTATCCTCAGGGTTCTCGACCTTGATGGTGAAGCCGAGATTCTGGGCCAACTGCTGCTGGATCACCTCACCCACCAGTTTGCCGGTCGGGCCAACCGGGCGCAACGTGAGGGTGACATCGGGCCAGTTTTTGCCGCCCTCGTAGGGCGTTCCCTTCAGCTTGCTCTTGGCCAGTTCAGGGTCGAAGGTGTAGGCACTGGAGAACTCGGGGTACGTCTTGGGATCAATCGCGTAGGGCTGATCCTGGGAGATCAGGCTGTAGGCCGGTTCGCCGAGCTGGTAGATCACGGAGAGGATGGCCTCACGATCAATGGCATGCTGGAGCGCCTGGCGCACGCCGAGGTTATCGAAGGGCGGCTTGTTAATCTCTGGCGAGAGAAAGGCAGTGGCCGGTCGCCGCACCGTGATCAACTGCTTGCTCAGCACGGGGTCGCTGCGCAGGCGCTCAATCTCGCTGGCCGGAATGCCCTGGTCGGCGCGCCAGTCAATCTCGCCGCTCTCGTAGGGCAGCAGGCCAGCATTGAAGGGGATAATGCTGGCGATGGCCTGTTTCAGCTTCGGCTTCGGCGCAATCGCGAAATCCTCGTTGCGCTCGAATACCAGTTGCTTGTTATGCTCCCAGGAGACCAGCTTAAAGGGGCCGTTGCTGACGATGTTCCCGACCTCCGTCCACTTGTCGCCGAACTTCTCGACGCTGGCCTTGTGGGCGGGCAGGGCCGAGGCGTAGCCCACCAGCAGCGGGAAGTACTCGCGTGGACCGATCAGGGTGATCTCCAGGGTCAGATCGTCCACCGCCTTCAGCCCGAGTTTATCGGCACCGCCGCCCTTGCCGCTGTTCCACTCCTGGGCACCCTTGATGTCGTAGAGGATGGCCGCGTAGCTCGCCGCCGTAGCCGGGTCGAGCTGGCGGGTGAAGCTGTAGACAAAATCCTGCGCCGTTACCGGGTCGCCGTTCGTCCACTTCCCCTTCGGGTGGAGCTTGAACGTGTAGACCGTGCCGTCGGCGTTGGTTGACCAGCTTTCGGCGGCGTAGGGCAGCGCCTCGTAGTCCGGCGAGAGGATGGTCAGGCCCGCGAAGAGTGATGGCTCGCCGCCGTTGTAGAGATCCTTGTTGTAGTCGTGGCTGGCCGGGTCGGTGTTGTAGGAGAAGTGAAAGATCTGTTTGTCGTCGGGTAGGACGTTACCGCCAACCGGGGCGGTGGTGGGGGCAGTCGTTGGGGCGATGGTCGCGGCGGCGGTGGGGGCGGCGGTTGCAGCGGGGGGGGTGGTTGGGGCTGCTGCCGCCGTCGTCGGGGCGTGGGTAGGCGTACTAGCCGGGGCGGCGCCGCAGGCGGCCAGAAGCACGGATGCGCTGCCCAGCCCGAGGGCCGACAGAAATTCGCGGCGGGTTACGCCGGTGCGCTGTGCGGCTGCGTCAATCCGCGCCGCGAAGAGGTGGCGCTGCTCTTCATCCTCCGTCCAGTGGGGCGTGTGATCTGCCATGGGTTCGGCCTCCTTAAATACAAGCGATGATACCGAGCCGGCAGCCATCGCCGGGCAGTTTTTCCAGCCGCCTCGCTGGAGGGTGTTCTGTTGCCGATGCTACCGCGTCCTGCGCGGATCAAGGGCATCGCGCAGCCCGTCGCCAAACGCGGTGAAGGCCAGCATGGTTAGCCCGAGGGCCAGGGCCGGGAAGAGTGCGAGGTGCCATGCTGAGCGGATGTAGAGAATGTTGTCGCTGACCATTGACCCCCAGCTTGGCAGGGGCGGGTTGATCCCGACCCCAATGAAGCTCAGGGCCGCCTCAGAGAGAATGGACTGGGGGATACCGAAACTCACGGCGGTGATGATCGTCGAGAGGGTATTCGGTAGCAGGTGCCGCCACATAATCTGGAGATCGGGCACGCCCAGGGCACGCGCCGCTTGCACGAACTCGCGTTCGCGCACGCTGATCACCTGCGCTCGCACCAACTGGCAGAGCGGAAGCCAGCCGATCAGGCTCAGGGCAATGACGATATTGAGGACGCCCTGTCCAAGCCAACTCATCAGCAGGATGGCGAAGAGGAGCGTTGGGAAGGCGTAGAGTGTATCAACTACGCGCATGATCAGCATGTCCACCCGCCCGCCCCGGAAGCCGGCCAGCAGCCCCAGCGGTACGCCGATCAGCACGGCGATCAGTTGGACTCCGATGCCTACCGTGAGCGATACCCGGCCACCATAGACGATCCGCGCCCAGAGATCACGTCCGGCAGTATCGGTGCCGAGCCAGAACTGGGCGCTCGGCCCGGCCCGCAGATGTTTGTAGTCTTGGAACGTATAACCTCTGGGGGCCACCAGCGGTGCGGCTAGGGCCAGAATGATGATCAGCAGCACAAAGACGGCACTGATCACGGCGAGGCGGTTGGCTCGCAGGCGCTGCCACACATCGCCCCAGATGCTGCGTGCCGCCGGGTGATGGAGGGTGTCGCCCGCTGGTCGGGTGATATGGGGGTTGGATGCAACCCGCTCGATCCCGCCGAGCTGCGCGGTTGGCTCAATACTGCTCATAAATGATCATCCCTGCCCGCTCGATCCAGCCACACGGGTGCGCGGATCGAGCCAGCCATAGCACACATCAACCGCTAGGTTAGCGAGCGCCAGGAAGCTGCCGTAGATCACCACCAGGGCCATGATCACGGGGTAGTCCTTGGAGAAGATGCTGGTGACAAAGAAACGACCCATCCCCGGCACGCTAAAGATCGTCTCGACCAAAAACGAGCCGGTGCCAACCGCCGCCAGGATCGGCCCGGCCACGGTGACGACAGGCAGTAGGGCGGCTTTCAGGACGTGGCCGTAGAGAATGGCCCGCTCGCTCAGACCCTTGGCCCGCGCCGTACGCACATAATCACCAGCCAGTTCATCAAGCATACCGGCGCGGGTGTAGCGAGCAAAAATCGCCAGCGGGCCGAGGCCCAGGGCAATCGTGGGCATTATCCACGTCTGTGGCTGCTCCCAATGTACGCTGGCAGCGGGCAGCAGGCGCAGCAGCAGCGCGAAGATCAGGATCAAGATCACGCTGATTACGAAATTCGGCAGGGCGATACCAAGCATCGAGAGCAGTGAGACCAGCCGGTCGAGCAGACTGTTGTGGCGGGCGGCAGCGATCACGCCTAGTGGCACACCCAGGCCCAGCGCAAACACGAAGGCCATCAGCCCGAGCTGGAGCGAGACCGGGAAGGTGTCGCCGAGCAACTCGTTAACCGTGCGCGACTTGTAGGCGAAGGACTCGCCGAAGTCGCCGTGTAGTAGGTTGGCCACGAAGCGTAAGTACTGCTCCGGCAGTGACTTGTCGAGGCCGTAGCGGGCCTCGATCTGGGCGATCACCTCAGGCGGCAGACTATTCCCGCCCATCGCTGCCGGGTCGAAGGGACTGCCGGGAATAGCGTGCATAGCCGCAAAAGTGATCAGAGTGATCACGATCATCGTCGGGATGATCCCGAGCGCCCGCCGCAACAGGTAGTTGGTCATAGCGTCCTCATATCAATACCTTTCAAATAAGGAGTCGCCGCTCCGCCCTCACCCCCCAACCCCCTCTCCCAGAACGGGAGAGGGGGAGCCGAACAGACTCTGATGCAGAAATCTCCCCTCTCCCCCGGTGGGAGAGGGGCAGGGGTGAGGGGGCAAGGCTGGTACGACATTGGCTTATTTGAGAGAATGGATCCGGCTATCGGCTATTACTACAGTTGTAAATATCTTCACAGAAAGGCTCTCGCCGATCACCCCCCCTAGCCCCCCCGCAAGCGGGGGGGAATAATGCGTTGTTCCCCCCCGCTTGCGGGGGGGCTAGGGGGGGTAATTCAAACAACTGTAGTACTATCGGCTATCGGCTATCGGCTATCGCCTCAGATTCCCGCAGATCAGCGTAGTGGCGCTGGGCCACATCGGGATGCGAGCGCAGCCGACTCTTCAGGTGGTTCTTGCCCACCTCACGGAAGAGCGGGTTGCGTGGGTCGGCAGTGACGCCGCGCACGTCTGCGGCCAGTTCAGGCGGAAGATCCAGCACTGGCACGGTGGCGTCGAGCCGCGCCCCGAAGAAGAAGGC
>JBAXMH010000059.1:0-21888 GCA_037134395.1 Chloroflexales bacterium | reverse complement strand
CCCCTCTCCCCTGGTGGGAGAGGGGCAGGGGGTGAGGGGGTAAGGTCGGAATGAAATCTGCTTATTCGTAAAATATTAGATCTAAAGGCAATTCTCCTATGATCAATCTGACTCGACTCGGGCGCACCGTTGGCATGACCGCCGGGGTGGCTGCCGGATTGGTTGGAGTTGGGGTGGCGGCTGTGCTGCGCCGCCCGTTGCCGCGTACAAGCGGCAGCGCTGCCTTGATCGGCCTGTCTGCCCGCGCTGAGGTGCGCCGCGACCGCTGGGGCATCCCGCATATCTACGCTGAAAACAATGCGGATCTCTTCGCCGCCCTTGGCTATGTCCACGCCCAGGATCGGCTCTGGCAGATGGAACTGAACCGGCGCACTGGCCACGGTCGCCTCGCCGAGATTTTTGGCCCGGTGGCCCTCAGTTCCGACACCTTCATCCGTACCCTTGGCCTCTCGCGCATTGCTTGCCGCGAGGCGGATCTGCTCGACGAACACACTCACGCCATGCTCACGGCTTATGTGCGCGGGGTGAATGGCTGTGTCGAGGCGAGCGGATCGCGCCTACCGCTTGAGTTCAGCATCCTGGGTATCACGCCGCGCCCTTGGGAACTGGCCGACATCCTGGTCTGGCCGAAGATTATGGCGCTGAACCTTTCGCTGAACTGGACGAGGGAGTTGCTGAATGCGCGGATTGTGGCCGCTTTGGGTGCCGAACGGGCTGTCGCTATCGCCCCGCACCATCCCGACTCGGGGCCGCTGAGCGTTCCCGCAGGCGTTACCTACGACCCGGCCATTGGTGCGGCGGCCCTACGCATGTTTGCCGATGCGGCGGCATTTGTGGGCGAACCTGGCAGTCCTCAAGGTTCCAACGCCTGGGTGGTGGGCGGATCGCGCAGCGTCAGCGGACGACCTCTGCTCGCCGACGACCCGCACCTCGCTCTGGGTTTGCCCGGCGTCTGGTATCTGGCCCACCTGGAAGGCGGCGACTACCACGTTACCGGCGGCACCTTCCCCGGCACCTGCGGCGTGATTATCGGCCATAACCGCCGGGTGGCCTGGGGCGTCACCAACGGTATGATTGACAATCAGGATCTCTACATCGAGCGCTTTGATCCGGCTGATCCGCTGCGCTACCAGTGGTGTGGCGCGTGGCGGCGGGCCGAAACCGTGCGCGAGGAAATTGTTGTCAAGGGCCAGTCCGTGCCGCATGTGGTGGAGGTGCGGGTGACCCACCACGGCCCGATTATCAATCCGGTCGCCAGTCCCGCTGCCGGCCCGCTGGTGCGCCCAGTGGACGTGGCCGAGTCTTACCACGAGGCATTGGCCCTGCGCTGGACGGCCCTCGACCCCGCGCCCGGAGTCACCCGCGCCATTCTGGGCCTCAACCGCGCCGAAAATTGGGCCGAGTTCCGCACGGCCTTGGCCGACTGGGATGTGCCGCCGCAGAACTTTGTCTACGCTGATGTGGACGGGCATATTGGCTACGCCCTGGCTGGCCGTTTGCCGGTGCGCGCTCAGGGCGACGGCCAGTTGCCGGTGCCGGGTTGGGACGGTTCCTACGAGTGGCGTGGATTCATCCCACCTGAGGCGCTGCCCTCGACCTACGATCCGCCCGGTGGCATGGCGGTGACGGCGAACAATCTCCCCGCCGATAGCGATTATCCCTTCCACGCCGCGCTGAAGGGCGAGTGGCTGAACCCCTACCGCGCCGCCCGCATCACCGAGTTGATCCAGGCCGAGGAGCGCCACGATCTGCGCAGTTTTGCCCGCATCCACCACGATGTCCACTCGCTGCCGGGACTGGCCCTGGCCCAACTGGTGGCCGACCTGCCGATTGATCAGCCCATTGAGCGCACGGCTCGCGATATTCTGGTCGCCTGGGATGGCGATCTTGGCCCGAACAGTGCGGCGGGCGCGATCTACGATGCGCTGCGCCACCACCTGCTGCGTCTCGCCTACGCCGAACTGGGCGATCTGATCACGGCAACGGCTGGTCTGGGAGTTTTCGCCAGCATCCCGGCGAATAACTACCTTGACCGCGCCCTGCCCACGCTGCTAGAGCGAATCGCCGCCGCGCCCGTGCCCGGTCGGCCCGACCCCTGGCTGGGTGCGGGGCGTACCTGGGACGATCTGCTGCGCACGGCGATGGCCCGTGCCGTAGCCGACCTGCGCAAGCACGGTGGCGACCCGGCTCGCTGGAGCTATGGCAAGGGACACCGGCTCATCCTCCGGCATCCGCTCGGGGGCGTGGCCGCCCTGTCCGCCATCTTCAACCGTGGCCCCTGGCTCACTGGCGGCGACATTGACACCGTGAATCAGGCATATACTCCGCGCAACAGTCCGGCTGGCCCGATCTACACTGCCCCGTCCTATCGCCACATTATTGACGTGGGCGGATGGGATGCCTCGCGGGTCATTCTGCCTGCGGGACAGAGCGGTCACCCAGCCAGCCACCACTACAGCGATATGACCGACGCATGGCGTGGGGGCGCATACTGCCCGATGCTCTGGACTCGCGCCGCCATCGAGCGGGATACCGCCGCCGTACTGATGTTAGATCCGGCGTGAGGGAGTAATGTGGTGGGGCAGGACTGGTGCAAAGCCAGTACACCCCCTCTCCCCCTGCCCCCTCTCCCACCGGGGGAGAGGGGGTATTCCGCACCAGAAAGCTATCCGGCTCCCCTCCCCCCGCGTGGGGGAGGGGCTGGGGGTGGGGGGCGAGCGGCACCATGAGGACTGCACATCAGCCCTAATAGGGAGTAGGGAACACGTAGGTTTTTTTAGTGTACAATGCCCGCGAGATCTGTCTGAGCATGTTCCCTTGTCTTACCCTGCGCCCCGTGCGCCCCGAGGTGCGATGTCAACCCTCGATCTGCCCCGATCCGAATCCATCGTGGATGAGTCTCGTAGCGGCGATAGTAGTGTCTGGAGTGTCAGCCCGCCCCGGACATGGCCCCTGGTCACTGAGCAACTGGCCTACCTAAGTCTGGGTTTGCTGGCGCTGATCACGCATCTCTGGGGTCTCGGCGACCGTGCCCTGCACCACGATGAGACGCTTCACGCCGCCTACTCCTGGTTCCTCTACAGCGGGCGCGGTTACATGCACGATCCGCTGCTGCACGGGCCACTGCTCTACCACATCGGCGCATTCTTCTTCTGGCTCTTTGGTGATAACGACTTTACCGCTCGCCTTGGGGCCGCGCTGGCGGGCACCGCGCTCACGCTGACGCCCTACCTGATCCGGCGCGAGCTTGGTCGCCTTGCCGCCTTCCTGGCCGCCGTCTACCTGCTGATCTCGCCCGTCTTCCTCTACTACGGGCGCTTCATCCGCCACGACATCTACTCGGTGCTGTGCGAGATGCTGGTTTTTGCGGCGATTGTGCGCTACGCCTCTACCCGCCGACCTGCCTGGCTCTACGCGGGTACCCTGGCCTACGCCCTGATGTTCGTGAACCAGGAGACGAGCTATCTCTTCCTGCTGATTATGGGCACACCCCTGGCCCTGATCTTCCTCTGGCGGATCTTCCGCCCCGGCGTGGCGATACTGGCTATCCTGGCGGTGGCGGTGGCCGCCCTGATCTTTATTCTCCCCGGCAAGGCCGAGGTTGATGGCTCACATAACGCCACCCGCGACCCGCAGACCGAGCAGATGCGATTCACGCCCGGCCCGCTCTTTGGCTGGCAGCCCCTTGAGACCGATGATAATGCCTACGCCCTGCGCATCCGCAACCGCGCCGACGACGATAGCGGGCGCAGCTTGGTGGAAAATCTCGGTCGCTACCTCCAGGATCTGGGGCGATTCCTCGTTCACCCCGGCGTGATGCTGGCAATCGGCCTGAGTCTGGCGACGCTTATCGGTTTGTGGTGGGCGATCTGGGAGCGCAAGGATGGGCGCAGCCCGTGGCAGATCGCCCGCGAGCGGGGCGACGAGATCGCCGATATGTGCGCGAGCCTAGCGACGGGGCGGCGCTGGCTGGTCGCCCTGGCGATCTTCGGCGCGGTCTATGCGATCTTCTTCACCGCATTTTTCACCAACCTGCTTGGCCTGATCACCGGCACCAGCGGCTCACTGCTCTACTGGCTGGCTCAGCATAATGTGAAACGCGGTGGACAACCGGACTACTACTACCTCGTGCAGTTGGTCATCTATGAGCCGCTCCTGCTGCTCTGGGGCGCTGTCGGGTTTGTCTTCCTCGCCTACGATGTAATCCGTAGGTACAGGGCACAGGGCACAGGGCACACCGAAATTCTGCCGTTTACCCTGTGCATTGGTTTGATCGCCTGGTGGTCGGTGGGTGCCCTGGCTCTCTACTCCTGGGCTGGCGAGAAGATGCCCTGGCTCACGACCCACATCAGCCTGCCCCTGGTGCTACTCTCCGCCTGGGCTTTCCAGCGCTGTATCCAGCCCACCGTGCCGGTAGCGGAAGGAGAAGATTCACGTCCTCCCTCTTTCATCCTACCGCCTGCCTCCTTCGCCCTCTTCGCCCTCTTCTTCGCCATCATCGTCAGCCTGGGCTTTGTGCTGATGACCGCAATCGTCGGGTTTGGCGATAAATCGCAGCTCCAGCCCTGGATTGCGCCGGTCTTCTGTTTAGCCCTGCTGACGCTGTTGAGCGTAGGAGCGGGGTTACGCTGGGGTGCCCGTTCATCCGTCGTCGCTCTGGCGGTCTGTGTCACCATAACCGGATCGCTCTACACCGCCCGCAGCGCCTACCGCCTGGCCTATCAGAATGGCGACACCCCCCACGAGATGCTGGTCTACACCCAGACATCCCCCGATGTCATGCGGATCGTCCGCCGTTTGGAGGAAGTGTCGCGCCGCCGGGTGAACAGTTTGGCGATGCCGGTGTTCTACGACAACGAGACGGTGTGGACCTGGTACATGCGCGATTTCAGCAAGGGCCAGCGCACTTCTGAGCAACTCAACGGCCCGCCCGATGCGAATGTGATGGCGGTTCTCATGCTCGACGAAAATATGTCGCGCTACCCCCAGAATCGCCAGTTGCTCAACGGGTTCGTCATCCAGCGCTACCCGCTGCGCTGGTGGTTCCCGGAGGATCAGATCTACCGACTGGCCCCCGGCTGGCAAAACGCATCTCTGGAGAGCGTCTCGCTGCTTGGCCAGTTCTTGCGCGCCCCCTTCGACCGCGATGTGGACGTGCGGATTTGGAAGTTTCTTGTCTTTCGGCAGCCGGGCTACCCCCTCGGCTCGTCCGATTTTTATGTGGCGGTGCGACCCGAGCTGGCGCGCCAGCTCGGCGTTGGCCTTGGCGGCGACCTTGATGGAGTGACACCGTAGTGGCAGTAGACACCTTTCCCCATAGGGCCGCGCCGACGCCCTTCGAGCGCGCCGTCAATCTCTCGTGGCTCAGTTGGGAGCTTATCGCCTACCTCGCACTCGTCGTCCTCAGCGTGATTTCTCACCTGTGGGGGCTGGGCACTATGGCCATGCACCACGACGAGAGCATCCATGCCTGGTCGAGCTGGCGCTTCTACACCGGGGCTGGTAGCTTTAGCTGCTGGGGCGGGGCCACCGCGCCTACGTATTGCTACGACCCGGTCTACCACGGGCCGACTCTCTACATCTTCACTCTGGCCTCGTATTTTCTTTTTGGCGACGGCGAGGCTCAGGCCCGCTTGCCCATGGCCCTCGCTGGGATCGGCATGGTCGCCTCGACCTGGTGGTTGCGGCCCTGCCTGGGCAAACGCGGTGCCCTGATCGCCGCCGCCCTGCTGGCCTTTTCGCCCTCGCTGCTCTACTTCACCCGCTTCGCCCGTCACGACGGCCTGATGGTTCTCTGGGAGATCTGGATGTTTATCGGGGCGCTGCGCTGGCTCGACAGCGGCAAACCCCGATGGCTCTATCTTACCGCCGCTGCCGTGGCCCTGGCGATGGGTACCCACGAACTCTACTACATCCTCTTCTTCATTTTCGGCGTCTTCCTGACAATGCGCCTGCTCTCTGAGAGCCGTTTCTCCCGCTACCTGCACTGGGGTCTGATCGGCGTCTTCGCTATCTGTCTGATCCTGATGATCCTCAACCCGCCGCTGCCAATTGGCAAAGGACTCTACCTGGGCGAGAAGGCATTCCTAATCGCCTCAGCCCTGGCCTTCGCCTGGCTCTGTCAGGGACTCTGGAACCCCCAGCCCATCCTGACAGAGCGGCTGATCACCACATGGACCGAGGATCGCCGTAGCATCTGGATGGCTCTCTCCATCCTGATCGCGATCTATCTGGTGGAGTACACCACCTTTTTCGCCTACCCACGCGGGGCGATTGACGGACTCTACGCCGGACTGGCCTACTGGCTCGGCAGCCAGCAGGAGTATGCCCGTGGTGACCAGCCCTGGTTCTACTATCTGATGCAGCTCCCGATCTACGAGCCACTGGCCGTAATCTGCGGGATCGGCGTGGTTGCGGCGATGGTTGCGGCAGTGGTGCGCCGGATAGTTATCGGGCGGCGGGCGACGAACACGCAACAACCGACGATCAGTGATGAGCAGGTAGATCCGGCGAACAGCGATCCTACCGAGAGCGAGACGATCAAGCTTGTTGATCAGGATCGTGCGAAGGACTCGGAGTTTGCCGATCCGAACTCGGCCCCGGCCCCCGGCCTCCTGCCCCCCGCCCCCGGCCTCCTGCCCCCCGCCTCCTGCCTCCTGCCCCCCGCCCCCGGCCTCCTGCCTCCTGCCCCCAGCCTCCTGCCTCCTGTCTCGTCCTGGCCCCTCGCCCCGCTCCTCCTGATGTTCTGGTTCTTCAGCGCGATCATCTTCTTCTCGTGGGCCGGTGAGAAGATGCCCTGGCTGCTGGTTCACATGGCCCTGCCCGGCAACCTTCTGGCTGCCTGGTGCCTGGGTAAGTTATTGCAGATTGTAGATGGCGGATTGCAGCTTGCTGAGCCGGACAACGCAGGCGAAGATGGTACACCGCCACAATCCACAATCCACAATCCACAATCCACAATCCACAATCCACAATCCGCCATTATCCTCGTCCCGCTCGGCACGCTCCTCGTTCTCGTGTCGGTTGGTGTGGCCCTGTGGCGCATGGGGATGCCTGCAACAGGCCAGGGTGCCCAGAGCAATCTGCTCCAGGGTCTCCTCCCGCTGATCATTGCCGGTGGCCTGCTCTATGGCCTGCTCAGCCTGGCCAGCCGAGTTGGTGGACGCCTGGTGATGGCTCTGGCGGGGCTTACCCTGGCCGGACTCTTTGGTGCCTACATCCTGCGCGCCACATGGATGGCCGTCTACGAGCATCCCGACACCCCCGTGGAGTTGCTCGTCTACACCCAAACCTCCCCCGATGTGCCGCGCTTTGTGGCCGACATCCGCGAGCTGTCAGTCAATCTCACCCGCAATAACCGCACCGCTGAGGATACCGCCGGCGGACTGAGCATGCCGGTCTTTGTTGATAGCGGCGACGATGGCGGCGATGGCTCCCTGGCCTGGCCGCTCCAGTGGTACCTGCGCGACTTCTTGCACCTCGTGTGGACGAAGAAGGACGCCTTCCAGAAGAACCCTGGCCCTGACACCTTCAAAGTGCAAATGCCCGATAAGACCACGGCCCTGGCCCCGGTGGTGTTGCTCTACAAGCCGCACATCAACAGCGAGGTGCGCAAGGTGCTTGAACAGAATTACGTTCAGCCCTACGGCGAGACCGGCGTGTTCAACTGGTGGTTCCCCGAGGGCCAGAAATGTTCGCCGGGTGAGCCGGGCTACAAGCGTTTCTCCTATAACACATGGACGTCGCAGGCCATTCTCACCGCCGCGACAACGGCCACGGGCGGGCGTGGCGGATGTGGACGCGATATTAGCACAGAGGTTTTCAGCCCGCTCACACCGATCATCTGGCCCTTCCAGCGCGATAACTGGGACACGCTGTACAAGTACCTGATCTACCGCACTCTGCCCGATCCCCTGGTTCCCGGTGCCCGCGAGATGGAGGTCTGGCTGCGCAAGGATCTGGCCGGCGGCGCAGGGAGCGCGGCAGAAACATCTGGCCCGGCGGATCTGCGGCTGGTGGCCCAATCCTCGGTCAGTGTGCCCGCTGGCGGCAGCCCCACCGGTGCCGCTGTGGACTCGCAGGGCAACCTGTATGTGGCCGATACCGGCACGCATCAGATTCACGTCTTCAACGCCAAGGGCGAGTTGATCCGCAGCTTCGGCGGTCGCGGCGGCGATCTGGGCAAGCTCTACGAGCCGCGTGGTCTGGCGGTAGACAGGCAGGGCAACCTCTACGTGGCCGATACCTGGAACGCTCGGGTGGTGAAGTACGACTCCAGCGGCACGCCGATCACCAGTTGGGGCAGTGGTGATCAGGATCTTGGCGAACAGCGCAAAGCGTCGATCACCGATGGCAACAAGGAGAAGAATCAGGCCACCCCGCTCGGCTTCTTCGGCCCACGCGGGATCGCCATCGACTCCGCCGGTAACGTTTATATTGCCGACACGGGCAATAAACGCATTGTCGTCACCGATGAGCAGGGCAAATATCTCTACCAGTGGGGCTACGCCGGATCCGAACTGGGTGCCTTCAACGAGCCGACAGGTGTGGCGGTTGATGGTCAGGGCAACGTCTATGTAGCCGACACATGGAATGGCCGGGTGCAGGTCTTCGCCCCCGACGGCAGCGGGAAGGTCGGGCCGATTCCGATCATCACCTGGCAGGTGAACGGCTGGAAAGCCAATACCTACGACGACCCATCAATCTCAGCCAGTCGCGACGGGACGGTTTATGTGAGCGTGCCGAGCCGCCATCAGGTACTTGCCACTAACCTACGTGGGGACACACTGATCCGCTGGGGCGGTGCCGGTGAGGATCTGGCCTCGCTCAATAATCCAAGCGGTATTGCCGTGACCTCCAATGGAGATGTGTGGGTAGTGGATCGGGCGAGTGCCCGCGCCCTCCGCTTTGTTCTTCCACAGGTACAGGCTGCGCCATGAAGGAGATCTACACACACCTCAACCACTACGTACCGCCATCGTCTGAAGAGGGTCTGAGCGGGGCGTGGTGCCGCTCACTGAGTCGCTTAGGCGATTACACCGCGATCATTGTGCGCTCGCTGAACCTGCGTCCCGTCGCCGTCTCGCTCTACGCACAGACAGCCGAACACATCCTGGTGCGGCTCAATATGGCGAGCGAACACCTGATCCTGCGCGTGGCCCCCGAGGATGATCTTTCGTCATATGTCTACGTGATGCGGGCTATGTCCGGTCACAACCTCCCGTCTCCCAGGATCATCCAGCGCGACCTGTCGCGCACGCTGGTACCCTTTGCCTTCACCCTCGAATCCTACGTGCCGGGGATCACCGCCGAGCAAGTGCCCGATGGGCCGCTTCTGCGCAGCGCGGGCCGTCAGGCCGGGCGGGTGTTACGGCGGATGCACCGCATCCCTGCCAGCGGCACGGGCCGACCCACAGTCTCGGGCCGCTGGGCTCAGCAGCAGAACTGGCGAACAGTACTATGCCAGATCGGTCAGCGTTTGGCTGCATCTCCCTCCGACGCCCTGGTCTTCGGCGATTCCGAACAGGCGGTCGTTGCCGCACTGCTCAATAGCCCGCGCCTCGACTGTCCGCATTCTGTCCTCATCCACGGCAACTTCGGTCCGAACTCCGCCCGCTGCACCACCGGCGAGAATGTTCACCTGGAAGCGATTATTGATCCAGGTGCCTACGTGGGTGGAGACGGGATTTACGATCTAGCCTGCGGATTGAGCGCGTCCCATCCCGCCGTCTGGCGCGAGGGTCTACTGGAAGGCTACCAGTCGGTTGCCGCACTGACTCCTGATGAGCAACAGCGCCTGCCCGCCCTCCAGCTCCTGGCGAGCTACTGGGGAGCATGTCGCCGCTATATCCGCGCCGAGCCGCACGAGGCGGCCCGCGCCGAAGCTATGCGCCTGATTGCAGAGTGTAGATTGGGGATTGGGGATTGGGGTTAAAGAAAGGGTGCCGCAATGCCTGAGCCTGAGGTGCTAATCTTCCCAACGGCTGAAATACTTGCTGTGGCCACCGCCCAGCGTATCGCCGACGTGGCCACTGCCGCCGCCAGCACACACGGCACCTGCCTACTGGCCCTCTGTGGTGGATCGCTGCCGCCGCACGTCTACCGCTTGCTGGCCGCACCGCCACTGTACAGCCAGATGCCCTGGGGCAGCTTGAGCGTTATCTGGGCCGACGAGCGTTACGTGCCCCTTGACCACTCCGACAGCAATTATCTGCTGGCCCGACAGACCCTACTCGACCACGTGCCTATCCCTTCGGGGCAAATCTTCCCCGTGCCCACCAACCAGCCCATCGTCGCGCAAGCCGCTGATGTCTATACCCACCAGCTACGTGCGCTGCTCGACAGGCACGCCGGACGGATTGATATTGCGCTGCTGGGCATGGGGCCAGACGGCCACATCGCTTCGCTCTTCCCCGGTTATCCCGCCCTCGACGCTGCGCAGGATCAGCTTGCGATTGCCGTCACAGATGCGCCAAAACCGCCACTCACCCGTATCAGCCTGACCCCGGCGGCACTCAACCACGCCGCCAATGTCATCTTCCTGGTAGCAGGTGCGGATAAGGCCACAAAAGTTCGTGCCGCCCTGCGTGATCCCTACAACCCACACACCAACCCCGCCCAGATTGTCCGCCCCCCCACCGGCCAGGTAACCTGGATGCTTGACGCGGCAGCCGCAGCCGACCTAACGTGAGAATAGCCGATAGCCGATAGCCGATAACCGATAGTCGGGCATCAGCGGCTCTTTTCAGTAGGGCTTGCGCCCCTGAGAGACTGTCTGAAAAGGTCACTCATCCCGCGATTCCCCCTCCCCAGCCCTCCCCCGATGGGGGAGGGAGTCGACTCCTCCCCCCATCGGGGGGAGGTTGGGAGGGGGGCGGTGACTTTTCAGACAGCTTCTTAGGAAAACAGATCATCTGTCTCCTCTTCCACAGATCGCAGCGGCACCGGCGTAAATGTCGCCGCCGAAGCCGTGCGCGGGCCGCGCTGCATCGCCGTGTAAAGGGCATCATCGTAGGGCCGGGTACGGATGACCACCGGCATAGGCACTGCGTGGCCCAGCACCAGCGCCTGCTGCTTGCTGTCAAGGGTCGCCAGCACAGCTCGCAGCCCGCTGCCCCCGCTTACCCCGGTGAACACCGCATCAATGTCCTTTTCATCGTTGAGCAGAGCCGTGATCCGCGTGCCAAGCTGACTCATCACCTCATTGTCAATCGAAGATGGCCGCTGATCCACCACCAGCAACGTCACGCTGTACTTGCGCAGCTCGCGGGCGATGGTGCCGAAGATCGTCTGCTTCGCCGTGGCCGGATCGAGGAACTTGTGAGCCTCCTCAATCGTGATCATCAGCGGGTGCGGCTTATCGGCGTTATTCTTCGAGTGGATGAAATGCTCGGTCTGTTTCACCCAGCGTCGGTAGATCCGTCGGGTAATGATATTTGCGACCAACATGTAGGCCAGACTATTGCTATTCTGTCCAAACTCCAGCACAACATGACGTTTGGCCGCCAGTGCCTCAATCATCCGATCCACCGTCGAAAAATCGGCCTGATCTTGGATGAAGTTCAACCGCGTGATCTGGCCGAGCTTACGCTTCAGTGCGCCAATCGCCCCGGCGTGGGCACCTGTACTCTCGGCAAACTCCTGTATGCCCGTCGTATCCATATCCAGCAGTTCGCGTATCCAGCGATTCTTAAAGCGATCATGCAGCAGGTACGAGGATTCCGTGGCCGTATCGCTCAGGTTCAACTCTTGCCTGAGAGGAATCACATCCTCCACCTCGATCTGATCCAGACCGATAATCACATCGCCGTCGTAGTGTCCGCGTCGTGATGAATCCGGATCAAGCGTGTAGACCAGCACATTGCTGCCGAAGAGTTGGCGTAGCCCCTTGACAAACGTTCCGCCCTCAGATCGCGACTCCCAGCCGTACTCATTGTGCATATCGAAGATCAGGTTGGAGGCCACCCCCGCGTGGATGGTGCCGCAGAGCAGCAAGCGCGTTAGGAAACTCTTGCCGGTGCCGCTCTTGCCAAAAATGCCGTTTGAGCGCTCCACCAGGCGCTCCAGATTAATGCATACCGGCACGTCCATATCCAGCGGCTGGCCCACCTCAAAGTGTATGGCATCGGCATCGCCAAACACCCGGCCAAAATCCTCTTCCTGGGCCTCGACAACCGGCGAGAAGTGGCGTGGGATCGTCTTCACGGGCAGCATCTGCTCCGAATGGTCAGTCGGTAACATCAACTGCGGCTTAAGCTCGATCGTGCCGTAGGTAGATGTACCGGCCAGCACCGCGTGGATAAAATCGTCGCCGCTAGGCGGATCGATCAGCACCTTCTGGTTTGTCGCCTCCAGCACCACATCGGTGATCATCGAGAAGAACTCGTGCTTCTCGCCCTGGACAACCACAAACTTACCGACGCGCATATCTTCGACGCTCTCGCGGGCCTCTAGGCGCGCCGTGAGCCCCTCGCTGAGCGAGCCACTGATGATAACGCCGAGGCGAGTGCGCTGCTGCATGAGTCATCCTTCTGCTGCAAACAAGATAGCACAAATATACCATAAAATCGCCAAGGCGCATTCATCTTGGTCTCATTGTTAGACACGGTTCAAGGATGTCTTACCGTTTACCCCCCTAGCCCCCCGCAAGCGGGAGGAACAACGCGTTGTTCCCCCCGCTTGCGGGGGGCTAGGGGGGCTAAAGTATTCCATTCCCAACCAAAAATTCACGATGTTCTGATAGAGTAGGCCCGATTCGTCACGAATGGAGGGTCGAGGGGCGTTTATATATACCCTGGCAACAATTGGTCGTCAGATCGCACCTAAGAGAGCAGACAAAACCATGCGAATACTCATTGTAGAAGATGATCCGGGAATACGGTTATTCCTCTGTCGCGCCGTAGAGCACCTGATCCCCCATGCGGAGGTCATTTCTCAGGCCAACGGGAGGCTTGGCCGTGACTCTTTCTGGGCCGATCCGGCTGACCTCGTGATCAGCGATAACCGTATGCCCCAGATGACCGGGATCGATCTGCTCTACACGCTCCGCACATGCTCGATGGTGCCCTTCATCCTGATCTCGGCGGAGTCCGAGGTTAAGAACCTGGCCCTCGCCGCCGGTGCATCCATCTTCCTTCCCAAGCCCATTTCGCTGACCGATCTGCGGGTGGCGATAGGCAGCGTGATCCCGATCAAACATACTGAGCCACGCACTCTATTAAATCCGAGGGAACGATGAGCCAAATTCCGCCCTACGAGGGCTATATTTTCGATCTAGACGGGACGATCTATCTGGGAGAGATCGTGCTGCCAGGGGCGGTTGATCTCCTGGCGCGGCTGCGCCGCGACGGGCGCCGGGTTGCCTTTCTCTCCAATAACCCAACCAAGAGCCGCGAGCAGTATGTGACGAAGCTGACGAAGCTGGGCATTCAGGCCAGCCTCGCCGAGGTGGTAAACACCACCTACGTGATGGTCGAGTGGCTGCGGGCCAACGCTCCAGGGGCCACCGTCTACCCGGTGAGCGAGCAGCCGCTGATTGATGAACTGACGGCGGCGGGTTTCTCGATCAGCGAGCGGGCCGACGAGGTGGACATTGTGATCGCCTCCTTCGACCGCACTTTTGTCTACCACAAACTCCAGGTCGCCTTCGACGCCATCCGCGCCGGGGCGCGCCTGGTGGCCACCAACCCCGACCGCTTCTGCCCTGTGCCCGGCGGCGGTGAGCCCGACGCAGCCGCGATTATCGCGGCCATTGAGGCATGCACACATACACGCTGCGAGGTCAACGTCGGCAAGCCTTCGCCGATCATGGCTCGCACGGTTAGCGCCGTGCTCCAACTGCCCCCCAAACACTGCCTGATGATCGGGGATCGCCTGCTGACCGACATCGCTATGGGCGCCGAGGCTGGTATGGATACGGCCCTCGTCCTTACCGGCGATAGCACCCGCGCCGATCTATCTGCTGCCCCGCATCAGCCCACCTACATCCTCGATAGTCTCACCGCTCTGTTATAATGGTGCCGTGGCAGCGCCTGCTGCGCGACGATACATCTCTTGACGTAAGCTGCCCTTCGTTCTAAACTGTTCCTCAACCACTTACAAGAGGAGCGACTATGCCTTCTGCACGACAGTCCCACTATGCCCCCACCCTGCCGCACCTCGGCTCTGATGGCTGGCCCGGACGAACAGCCGATAGCACCGGCGACTCGTCGTGGCCCGCTGGGCTTCGTGCGCTCCTGATGATCACCGGCGCTGTTCATCCCGATGATGCGGCCCTCGCACGGGTGTCGAATGATGACCTCGCCCTGCTCCGGGTATCAATGAGCATGCTGGGTAGTAGCGAACCCACCAGCGCCGCGTAGCGCGATCTGAGAGGTAGGGTTCGGGCATGTCACTCGTATACGATCTACAGCACCTCATGCCATCCCTATGCTGATACCATTCCGCACACGAATCAGCGATGCCCTCCAGATCCGGGCTGCCCTGCGGCGAAGGCCGGTTTCGCCACGCCAGCGCCTGCTCTGGACGCTCGGCAACCTGATGATGTTCGCCGGAATCTACCTGCTGCTCTATGTTGGCGGGATCTATGTGCAGAACGACTACCAGCGCCTTGCGGCCCGTGGCGATAACGACCTTGAAGTGCCGCGCATGGTGATCTCCACGTCTGTGCCTGTCGTCGCCCCATGGTTGGCTCAGATCGCCCCAGAGTCTGCAACAACAGCCCAGTCCTCAACCTCCGCACCTACCGCCTTCAGTCTCCCCCAGCTTGGCACCATCTCCTCAGCTATGCCCAGCGCCGCCCAGGTTGCGCACGTCTCTACAGTTGAGCGGGTGGTGATCCCCAGCATCGCGCTTGACTCGAAGGTGATCGAGGTTGGCTGGAGTACCCAGGAGATTGACGGCAAACTGGCGGCTGTCTGGGACGTGGCCGAGTACGCCATTGGCCAGCACCACGGGTCGGCGAACCCCGGCGAGGGCGGGAATGTGGTGCTGGCAGGCCATGTTGGCGGCTACGGACACGTTTTCCGCGACCTGTTCTACGTCCACCCCGGCGACCAGGTTATGGTTTATAGTGCGGGCCAGGAGTTTCTCTACGTCGTTAAGGAACGCCTGATTGTCGAGGAGGACGACGCTCCGCTGGCGCAGCGCATCGAGAATACTAAGCTGATCGGCCCCACCGATCACGAGCAGATCACGATGATTACGTGCTGGCCCCCCAAAGGCCCCGATAAGTTCACGCAGCGCGTTGTCATTCACGCTGTACCCTTCAGCGCACCCGTCGCCCCCAACCCGGACACCAGCACAATTCGCTAACATTGGATAGAATCAAAAAACCCGGTGGGGCCGCGCACTGCGCGGCCCCACCGGGTTTTTTCACTTTTTCAGCCGCTCGGCGTACCGCGTGCGGAACTTCGCTACCTTCGGGGCCACCACAAACTGGCAGTAGGGCTGCCGCCCATTTTGCGCAAAGTACTCCTGGTGATAGTCTTCAGCGGCGTAGAACTGACCGGCGGGACTCACCTCGGTGACGATAGGGTTGGGCCATGTGTGTGATGTGTTCAACTCGGCAATCAGCGCCGCCGCCGTAGCCCGCTGGGCTTCGCTGTGGAAGAAGATCGCGGAGCGGTACTGCGTGCCTACGTCCGCCCCCTGTCGGTTTAGGGTTGTCGGGTCGTGTGCGCTGAAGAAGACCTCCAGCACCTCGCGGAAGCTGATCTGGGCCGGGTCGAACGTCACCTGCACAACCTCGGCGTGGCCGGTGGTACCGCTGCACACCGCCTTATAGGTCGGGTTCGCCACGTGACCGCCCGCGTAGCCAGAGACTACTTCCGTTACCCCGACAAGCTGATCGAAGATAGCCTCCACACACCAGAAACAGCCACCGCCGAGGGTGGCTACCTCGCGCACTGTTGGGTCGCTCATAGAATGCTTTCCTCATGTGCATTGATGGTTTGACGCGAAGACGCAGGGGCGCAAAGACTCGTGACCTGCCCTACCCCCCTAGCCCCAATACTTTTCGAATAAGCAGATCTCATGCCGACCTTTCCCCCTCACCCCCTGCCCCTCTCCCACCAGGGGAGAGGGGAGATTCTGCACCAGAGTGCGTTCGGCTCCCCCTCTCCCGTTCTGGGAGAGGGGGCTGGGGGATGAGGGCTGACCGGCGGTAGACTCCTTATTTGAAAAGTATTGATCCTAAGCACCGGGCTGAGACACCAGCTTCGTATCGTCTGTGATGAGGATCTTGATCTTCTGCGCGGCTTCGGCGGTACTCTTGAGCTTCTCGACCCAGGGCAGGAAGGTTTCGGTAAACGCCTTCTGTCCGGAGTCTGTGTTTAGCACACTGCGGTTCTCAATGCTGCGAACGGTGGGCAGTTCAAGAACCTGGATAATATGCCAGCCGAACTGCGTCTTCACCAGGCGTACCTCGTCCTTTTTCATACTGAAGACTGCGGCGTCAAACTCGGTGACGAACATGCCGTGCGGGGCCCAGCCAAGGTCGCCGCCCTTCTCCTTCGAGCCAGGATCCTCCGACTTCTGAGTAGCAAGCTGAGCGAAATCCGCGCCGCCCTGGATCTGTTTGAGCAGATCTTCAGCCTCGGCCTTTCGCGCATCAACCTTGTCAGCGGTGGCGGCCAGCAAGATGTGACGAGCGTGGACCTGCTCCATTGTCGTATGGGCGAGCAACATCTGCTCAACGATCTGGTCGCGCTCCAGCAGACCACGCAACTGCTCCATAGACGCGATCTTGTTTTCCTTGAGGAAGGTCAGAAAAGCGGTATCGTCCGCCGCGCCGTTCTGCTTCTTGATCTGCGTGATCTGGTCATCAATCTTTTTCTGATCAACAGTCACATTCTCGGCCTTAGCCTCCTGCACGACCAATTCAACCTGGATGAGTTGTTTGATTACCTCGCTGGGCGGGGTACCAGGCTGGTAGGCGCGCACGAAGTCGCCACGGGTGATCGTGGTATCACCCACCTGGGCCACCGCCTCAGTGCTGGTGACATCGCCGATAGCCTGGGGCAGAGGGAGGGCGGTGGGTACCGACTGTGTTGGCAGGTTGGCGATGGAAGCGGCGGTGCCTGCGGGGGCGGCGGTGCCTGCGGGGGCGGCGGTGCCTGCGGGCATCGGGGTATTTGTGGGGGCGGGGGTAGCGACCGAGGCGGGGCGTCCGGTCAGGAGCAATGCGAGACCAGCGCCAATCGCCAGTAGCAGCAGGGCACCGGCGATCAGAATGGCGAGGCGTGGACGAGTGCCTGGGGCGGAAGTATCAAGGACATTGTCATCGTTGCGCATCTCGGGCGCATCATCGTGCTGCGGATCGGTCACCGTCATCTCCTCACATCGTCAGGACACGCCGAGCACGCCCTGACCAGTATTTGCCGTCTATCACACACATCGTACCATATCACCGGATTGGCCGCGAATGATGGTATACTGACCCGCGCTACGCATATACAAGGGTTGGAGAGCAGAATGCCGGTTCTGCGCACACTGGCCCGCATCTGGACGAATCTACTTGTTCTCGCAGCGCTGATGCTGGCCCTCGGCCTTGTTGCGCGTTGGCTGCTGCCCGTCGCCCCCTGGGCTGAGTCCCCTACGGTGGGTGTCAGTTCCCCGGTTGATGGGGCGGTTGATGTGCTACCGCGCAGCGAGATTAGTCTGCGCTTCAGCGCACCGATGAACCGGGACTCGACGCTGGCCGCGCTGCGGATTGTACCGCCTACATCGGGCGGATTCCGCTGGTCGGATGATGTTCGCCAACTCACCTTCGTCCCCGAGACAACTCTCATCCCCGCCACAGACTATACGATCACCGTGAGTACGACAGCCCTCGGTAGGTGGTGGCAACCCCTGGCCGCACCCCGCCAGATCCGCTTCCACACGGCGTCTCTGCCCGCTGTGATCGCTGCCCTGCCTAACTCCGCCGATACCCCGCTCGATGGCGCTATTGTGGTTGTCTTTAGCCAGGCAATGGTTCCTGCTGAGATGCTCGATCAGCCGGTTGCACTGCCTCAACTGCGCATTGATCCGCCGGTAAGCGCACAGGTGCGCTGGCTGGATCAGATGACACTGCTGATCCGTGCGGACGCGCCGCTGCGGGCGGCTACCCACTACACCGCAACGATTGCGCCTGATCTAACTGATTTGCGTGGCGTTGATCTGGGCCAGTCCTACAGTTGGAGTTGGAGTACGGCCTGGCCCACACCGATGAGCCTCGTCCCCGCTCGCGATGCCCGCTGGGTCAGCCCACATCAGCCCTTAGTCCTGACGCTCTCCGCGCCTCTGGATGCGTCGCTGCTGCACTTTATGATTGATCCGCCGGTGCAAGGCCAAGTTACGGCGGCGATCATCAGCACAACCCAAGTGATCACTTTTACGCCACAGGTTGGCTGGGAGTATGGACGCGGCTATCATGTGAGTCTGGCGACCAACCCGTCCCTCGCTGCGCCGCCCGACCTTGCCTGGCATTTTAGTGTCGAACCACAACCCGGCCTGATCGCCTTTTTCCCTGGCCAGGGGCAGGCGCTGCCGGTTGGCCAAGAAGTGCGCCTGATCTTTAATACGCCGATGGACGAGGTATCGCTGCGTGCTGGTCTGCGGATCGATCCGCCGGTGATCAACCTACCTATGCAGGTGAGCGAGACCGAGGTGCGTCTGCGGCCCATCCTGCGGCCCTCAACAACCTACACGCTGACGGTTGACGCCGATACGCCTGATCGCAGCGGTGAACCCCTGGGCGTGACAGCGACCGTACACCTGAGAACGGCCCCCGCCGAGCCGTCGCTGCGAGTCCCTGATGCGATCACGCACGTGATCAGCCTGCCGACCAGCCGGACAGCCCAGATCGTCATGGAACGGATCAATCTCTCGCACCTTGACATGAGCCTCTACCAGATTGACATACCGACCGTGGTACGGGCGATGGGCCTTACGCCCGCCGAGTGGCGCGATTTCAGCCCTGAACGCTATGGTCAGACCCTAGCCCGTAACTGGCAGCTACCTCTGACCGATCCTACCGATACTCTGGCGCACGACCCGATTATGGTGGCTCTCGCCAACAATGCGCCACTGGTGCCGGGTATCTACTACCTGCGGGCGATCTCGCCAGAGGGGCCACGGGCCGACGTGATCCTGGCGGTGTCGTCGGTGGCGCTCACGCTGCGCCAGAACGAGAGTCAGGTTCTTGTCTGGGCCACCGACAAAGCCAGCGGCACGCCGGTGGCCGGGGTGCCGCTGACGATCTACGATGGTGATACGCTGATCACCCACGGAGTGACGGGAGCCGACGGGGTGTGGCAGCAGCCGATCCTGCGTCCAGCCGGGGGTGCGGCCTACCTGGTTATCGCCGAAGGTGCTGCGCCAACGCTGGTACGAAGTGACTGGCGTGTCGCCACATCCGGCGAGGTGGGGCCGCGCTCTCGTAGCCTGATTTTCCTCAATCGGCTGGACTACCGGCCCGGTGATCGTGTGCAGATTGGTGGATTCGCACGCATACTGACCAATGGTGCGATGGCCTTGCCCGCCGCTCGTACGCCATGCCGCATGAATCTCAAGTCGAATGAGACGGGCACACTTGGCCCAAGCGCAGCCTGTGAGGTGACCACCACCGGCATGGTAAGTGGCACGCTCCAGCTCGCGTTGCTCCAGCCCCCCGGCGACTACCGACTGCTTGTTCATGCAGGCGACAGCACCGCCGATCTGGGCCTGCATATTTCTGCCGATACTACGCCGATCAACCTACACCTCTCTTCTGCTAGCGGCAGACAGGTGATCATCAAGGCCAGTCAGGACGAACTGCCGCTGGTGGGATCGACAATTAGCTGGACCCTCGACCTGGAGCCGTTAGCCATGCCCGCCAACCGCGAAGGGTTCCATTTTGCCACTGATCTACCCGCGCCCAGGCAGATCAGCGGATCGGGCATCACCGATGCTGATGGTCAGCTTGCCGTGCCGTTATCCGTCCGTGATTCAGCGCAAGCCCAGATGCGCTATCGGCTGCGGGCAGAACTACGTGTCCCAAACGAGCGACCCGCAAGCGGACAGATTGCGGGTGTGATCCAACCAACCGACGATCGGGTTGGGCTGCGCCTGCCGAGCCGGGTTGTGTTGAGCAATGAGCGGGCAACGGTTGAACTGCTCGCCCTGGCGGCAGACGGCGGCGCGGCGGCGAGTCGACAGATCGGCGTGGCGGTTTACCGGCGCGGCAATACGAACGGTCGGCCCCTGATTACGCGCAGCGCCACCAGCAACGCTCATGGCCGCGCCGATGTACAACTTGTTCAACTGAATCCGGGAGCCTACGAGATTGTTGCCAGCTTGGGCAATAGCTCCAGCAGCACGGGGCTATGGGTGACGGGCGGACATTATACCGGCTGGCAGAATGGGCCGGGGCAGGTGGAGGTGGTGTCCGACCGGGATAGCTATCGTCCCGGCGATGTGGCTCGTTTGCTGGTGACCGCGCCCTTTTTGGAGTCAAACCTGCTGCTCACCACCGAGCGGGGCAGCCTGCGCAGTGTGGAGGTGCGTAATCTACGGGCTGGCCAGACGATCACCCTTACGATTACCCCCGACATGGCCCCGGCGATCAGCATTGGGGCGGTGATCTCCTCCGGTACCGAGCGACTGGCGGGCAACGCAGCTATCCGCATCAGCAATGATCCTCCCGCCCCCACCGTCGCCATCGTCGCAGACAGCCCACAGTACGCGCCGTCGGGTACGGCGGTACTGACGATCACCAGCAACCTTGCCGGTAGGCCTGATGCGACACTTATCGCCATCGCCCCCGCCGAATCACCCGACAACACCCTGGCTCTAGCGCAGTTCACACCGCCGCCCATGCCGCCCTTAGAGACGGCGATGCTCGTGCCGCATGCGACGACGGAGTCTGGCCCATCGGCAACGACCGCCGCACTGAGCGGCGGCGAAGGCTACGTTGTACCGATTAGTGCCGGGGCCGGTAGTGCAGGCCAAATGGTTGTGCATATACCCCTGCCAGACTCCAGCGGTCGCTGGCGGGTCAGCGCGTATGCCGCAGCGGGCGGCGATCAGTTTGCGGTCGGAACGACCATTATCACCACCAGCCTGCCCCTTGAACTGACACCAATAGCCCCGCCAAGTCTGCGCCCCGGCGACCACGCTGAGGTCGGCCTGCAGGCGCGAAACACCAGCCTTGTCACCCAGTCGCTCCAGGTGCAACTCCAAGCGACCGGCGGCAACATCGAAACCGCCACCCCTGGCGACCAGCAGATACTCCTTGCTCCCGGCGGTTCCCAGCAGTTAGCATGGAGAATCATCCCGCGCACGGGCGCGAGTGTGGTCTCGCTCCGCTATGCGGTGACGGGGGCAAACCTAAGCGAGCAGATAATCCGCGACCTGCCGGTGATGCCCGACGCATCGGCGACGACGTCATCTGCGGGCGGTGCGGCGATCAGCCTGTACCAGGAGTACCTCGATCCGCTGAGCGGTGCATGGATCAACCCGGACACCCTACAGGTCGGCCAGATTATCGCTCTGCGGGTGATGCTGATCAACGCTCGACCGCACCTGCGCGGCAGCGTGGAGATCGCGCTACCCAGTGCGCTCCAGCCGATCGCGCTGGACTTGCCCGCGCCCTTCATTCACGCCGAGCCAATCCGCCCCTCGGCGCGCAGCCTGCGGGTTGAGGTCGCCACGATCTCACCTGGCGTCTACACCCTAAGCGTCACGGCCCGTGTCGCCACCATTGGCACGTTCCGCTCCCCCGGGGCACGGCTGATCCTCGATGAGGCTGGCCTGCCGCCGGTGGTAGCCGCACCCAGCCCGGCGCTCACTGTAGGTTCCGGGCCGTCACCCTAGTTCAGGTTTCAGGTTTCAGGTTTCAGGTTTCAGGTTTCAGGTTTCAGGTTTCAG
>JBAXMH010000058.1:0-21962 GCA_037134395.1 Chloroflexales bacterium | reverse complement strand
GGCAGGAGGCAGGAGGCAGGAGGCAGGAGGCAGGAGGCAGGAGGCAGGGGGCAGGCTCTAGTCGCCTACCTGTAACAATACAATAACCAAGGCATGTTGTTTCAAACTAGCGTGACAGTTTGGGCACATGCACCGCGTCCTGTTGCGGTACATCTGCAACCTGCAATCTGCAACCTGCAACCTACAACCTGCAACCTGCAATCTGCAACCTGCAACCTGCAATCTGCAACCTGCAACCTGCAACCTGCAACCTGCAACCTGCAACCTGCAACCTGCAATCTGCAATCTGCAATCTGCAATCTAAAATATACATAAGGGGAGCATTCGCATGATGAAGCCGAGTCGCCCTGTGGGCCTCGTTGGCTACGGGGTGTACGTGCCACGCTATCGGATCGCCGCCAAGGAGATTGCGCGAGTCTGGACAGATGGGCAGGGCGGGGTGCCGGTGGACTCGAAGAGCGTGCCGGGGCCAGACGAGGATACGATTACGATGTCCATTGAGGCTGCTCGCAGTGCCCTGGCCCGCGCCCAGGTGCCTGCTGAGCACCTGGGTGCCGTCTGGATCGGCTCAGAGAGCCACCCCTACAGCGTCAAGCCCTCGGGTACGATTGTGGCTGAGGCTATTGGCGCGGCCCCCTGGGTGAGTGCGGCTGACTGGGAGTTTGCCTGCAAGGCCGGTAGCGAGGCGCTGACAGCGGGTATGGCCATGGTCGGCAGTGGTATGGCCGACTACGTGCTGGCCGTCGGTGCCGATACGGCCCAGGGTCGCCCTGGCGATGCCCTCGAATATACCGCCTCGGCGGGCGCGGCAGCTCTGCTGATCGGCCCGGCGGATCAGGCTCTGGCGACCATCGAGGCGACGGTGTCGTATGTCACCGACACGCCCGACTTCTACCGCCGCGCCGACCGGCCCTACCCGACGCACGGCAACCGCTTCACCGGCGAGCCAGCCTACTTCCACACCATCGAGAGCGCGGCCCGTCGGCTGCTTAGTGATCTTGATCGCAAGCCCGGCGACTTCACCTACGCTATCTTCCATCAGCCCAACGCCAAATTCCCCCAGGCCGTCGCTAAACGTCTCGGCTTCACTGATGCCCAGATCGCCCCTGGCCTGCTTTCGCCGCAGATCGGCAACACCTACTCAGGCGCAGCCCTGGCCGGTCTCTGCGCAACCCTGGACGTGGCCTCGCCCGGCGACACGATCTTCGTGACGTCCTACGGCAGCGGCGCAGGCTCCGACGCCTACGCCCTGACGGTGACGGAGGCGATCCTGGAGCGCCGTGCGCGTGCCCCGCTTACGGCGGCGTACCTGGCCCGTGCGGAGTTTGTAGACTATGCGATCTACGCGAAGTGGCGCGGCAAGCTGGTGATGGGATAGATGAATATGACAAATGTCTATATTATTGGCGCGGGGGCCACGCCGGTGGCCGAACATTACGGACGGAGTCTGGCTGATTTGGCCAGCGAGGCGGTGCGGGCGGCTTTCGCCCAGGTTCCCGGCCTAAACGCCAAGCGCGTCGGGGCGGTGTATGTCGCCAACGCCCTGGGCGAGGTTATGGCTTCGCAGAGCCAGCTTGGTGCGTACCTGGCGACAGCGGTTGGTCTGGCAGGCGTACCTGCCCTGCGGATCGAGGCGGCGGGAGCCAGTGGCGGGGCCGCTCTGCATCAGGCTGCGCAGGCAGTGGCCAGCGGATCCTGCGAAGTAGCGGTGGTTCTTGGTGCCGAAAAGGTGACTGATCGGCTCGATGGCGCACTGGAGGCGGCCTTGGCCCTGGCCACCGACGCCGAAGCCGAGGGTATTCACGGTATCACCCTTACGGCCCAGTGGGCGCTGCTGATGCGGCGCTACCTCTTTGAACACGGCTACGCCCCCGAGGTATTTGCCCCTTTCCCGGTGAATGCCCACGCCAACGCAGCGAAGAATCCGCAGGCCCTCTACCGCTTCGGCATTAGCGCAGATAAATACCGCAAGGCGGGCCAGATCGCCTCGCCCTTGAATATGCTTGACTGCTCCAGCGTCGCCGATGGCGCTGCGGCCCTGATCATCGCCTCGGAGCGCATCGCCCGTGAACTGTCTGGCCCACTGGTGCGACTGGCCGGCACGGCAATTGGCAGCGACATCACGGCCCTCGCGGCCCGGCCCGATCCACTTGATCTGGTGGCCTCACGAGTCAGCGCGCACGTCGCCCTTGGCCGTGCCCACCTGGGCATTGGCGATGTGCAGGTTCTTGAGCTCAGCGACCCCCACGGCATCACGGCGGCCCTGGCCCTGGAGTCAATCGGCTTCTACGAGCGCGGCGCGGCGCCGCGCCATGCCGCAGATGGAGCCATCGCCCCCTCTGGACGCACGCCCCTGGCCACCGCCGGTGGCTACAAGGCCCGTGGCGACATCGCCGGGGCCAGCGGAGTCTATCAGGTGGTCGAGCTTGTCCGCCAGTTGAAGGGCGTCGCTGGACCGACACAGGTTCCCGGTGCCCGTGTGGCGTTGGCCCAATGCCTCGGCGGAGTCGGCGTCACCGCCGCAACCAGCGTGCTGGTGAGCGAGGATCTGTAGATCTCATTGAACGTAGGTGTCGCGTACGCACCACGTAAGGAGCTTTTCGTATGGAAATCGCCCGACACTGGCGCGGTCGCGCCGCCCGCTACCGCCTTGAGGGCCAGCGCAGCCGCACCTCCGGCGCGGTGCGCTTCCCGCCCCAGCCAACCGCCCTCGGCGAGGATACCGATGCATGGGAGCCCGTCGCCCTCAGCGGGCGCGGCGAGATCTACAGTTTCAGCGTGCTGCGCCAAGTTCCTGATGGCTACGAGGGCATGGCCCCCTACCCTGTAGCCATGGTGCGCCTCGTCGAGGGGCCGCTCGTCACTGCGCAACTCACCGACTGTGCCGAAGGTGATCTGTCAATCGGTCTGCCGGTCGAGATGGTTACCCGCAAACTGGTTGACACCGGTGAGGACGGGGTTCTCGTCTACGGGTATAAGTTCCGGCCAGTTGTCTCCTAAACGACACATCTACCGGCACAGGTATGGGGATGGCTTCGCCATCCCCATTTGAGCAATTAACGCGCTGTCGCAGGCCATACCGTCACCGATCATGTTGCCAGAAGACCACCCGGCGCTCGGCGGCGACGATACCCACATAGAGCGCGAGGCTCAGGCTAGAGGCAAGCGTAATCGCGGCGAAAACCTGGTCGGTTCGCAGGTGGTAGGTGGCGATGCTGATCACATAGCCGAGTCCGCTGCTCGATCCGGCCAGTTCACCAACAACGGTGCCAACGACGGCGAGGGTTGAGGCAATCTTGAGGCTGGCGAAGAGGGTGGGCAGACAGGCGGGGGCGCGGAGCAGGCGGAAGATTTGGGCAGGCGAAGCCCCCCACGCACGCAGTAGGTCGAGTTGCTCGGCATTGATGCGGCGCAGCCCCTGGGCGGTATTGACCAATACCGGAAAGAAAGCGAAAAGAGCGGCCATTGCGATGCGTGGGGCGATACCATTGCCAAGCCAGATGGTAAGCAGGGGGGCCAACGCGGCGACTGGCAGGGTTTGCGAGACGATCACCCAGGGGTAGAGGGCGCGCTCGGCAGGCCGGACGGCAACGAAGAACCCAGCCAGAACCACGCCGGCCACGGAGCCGATCATCAGCCCGCTGATACCGGCGGTAGCGGTGACGGCGAGGTGACCAAACAGTCCACTCGACGGATCGAGCAAACGAGCCAGTACACGCGCCGGTGTGGGCACGAGGTAGGATGGCACGCCGAGGGCTGGCAGGGCCAGTTGAAGTGCGCCGAGCAGAATAATAAAGAGGAGGGCCGATGGGGCGTAGCGGCGCACGAGCGGCCACCTTCGGCGAGCCAGTGGCGCAGCACGGCCTCTCACCTTCGGCTGGATAGCGGTGTCGGACATAATGCAGACATTATACGGCATCGCACACCTCGGCCACGTTGCCTCATGCGAGAGGGCAGGGGTCAGGGGTCAGGGGGCAGGTTGAGCGCATCAGGATGCCACATTCTGGCCTGGAAGCACTACGAACTAACCCCTGACCCCTGACCCCTGACCCCTGTTGCAAAAGGGACTAGGCTATGCTATCCTAACGCACGAATACGGCCCGGTAGCTCAGTGGATAGAGCACTAGTCTTCGGAACTAGGTGTCGGGGGTTCAAATCCCTCCCGGGTCGCCAAGATGATCGGCAAGGCCGCACTCCTACACGGACTCCTCGACCGCTGGGCGGCACCTGCGTAAAGCATTGGGTAGCTTACCGTCTCGTGGTCGGCAGTGAGGATGGCATGAGGGATCTGTTTTGCGCGTTGAGCCCTATCACCAGCGGCAGGTAGATATGGAATAGGGGTTCGGCAATGGGCTGGGCAGGTGAGGTATTTCCGCCCGCGTCGCGCAGGCGCACGTAGAGTATGCGGGAATCGGTGGCGGCCCAGGCCCAGTAGAACGGTTCCTGAAACGGTTGCCAGGGCGACTCGGCAAAGTCGGGGCGCTGACTAACCTGCATCATCAACGGGCCGATCCCGCCATTGGCGGTGAGCTTTACCGTCGCGCCGAGAGGGCCGGTTGGCTCCAGGGCCACGTTTAGGCTCGGCGGCAGCGTCAGGATCACCGTGCGCGTAACCGTGCTGCTGTTACCGGCTCGGTCAACGTAGCGCGCCTCGATGGTGTGTCGTCCTTCAACGGGCGGAATCTGCCAGCGGTAGGCGTCGTAGTAGGGTTGCGGGTCGGCCATAACGCCATCTACGCCCAGTTGCACGGCGACGATGCCACCCTCGCGATCAATGGCGTTTGTGTCCAGACGCACCTGCGGGCTGCTGATCGTGACGGGGGCAGTATCGGGTGATAGGGTGGTGAAGAGTTCGGCCACCTCGCCTGCCGAGAATGCGCGCCGGAAGATCGTCAGATCATCAATGCTCACGCCAGATGGGGCACCGCCGTAGGTGAAGCGGCCAAGCTGGATCACCGGCCCTACAGCAGCAGGCAGTTCTCGCCCGCTGGCCTGTGCCGTCTGTACACCATCAATGTACAGCGCCTTGGTGCCCGTCACCGCATCCCAGGTGATCGCGAAGTGGTGCCACCCCGGCGTCAATGTGTCCGGCACAGACAGCTCATCGGCGCTGGCCGCATCTGCCCCAACCGTCCAAAACGTCCAGCGCGGACTCTCATTCGGGCCAAGCAGATCGCGGCGCAGAGCTAGGGTGCCGCTATAGACCGGGGCATCGTCGGGGTTGGCGCTGGCAGCGAGCAGATAGTGGCGATGAATGGTATGGGGCGGGTAGTGTTCGGGCAGCATGGCCCACAGGCTGATCGTACCGGCATCTGGATGCAGGTTATCAGTGGTGGGATAGGCTAGGCCCGCGTCGCCCATCGCCAGCGCCTGACCACGCCGACCCTGGGTGTAGCGCAGTGTCCCGGCGATCTCAGGGAACCCGGCCCCAACGGTTTGTACAGGATGACCATCAAACTCGGCAGAGAAGAGCATATCGTTTGGTGGGTTGACGGACAGGGTGCCTACGGGCGGCGTACCATCAGCGGGAGCAACACCGAGTCCCTCGCTGGATGGTCCCGGCGGTGTGAAATCGTAGCTACCGCGTAGCGCACTGCTCCAGAGCCAAACGCTCGCCAGACATCCCGCGTACGCCGCGCAGGGATCGGGGCCGGGGCCATACCAGCCATAAGGGTCTACCTGCTTACCGTAGCGGCGCACCTCAAAGTGCAGGTGCGGCGTCCCGCGCACAAAGCCGCTCGATCCGCTGAAGCCAATAAGGTCGCCAGCCCGCACGGGAACGCCCTCGCCGCCATCAATCTTGCCGCTGAAGTAGGGAGCGAAGGCGCTCAGATGCCAGTAGACCGTCTCGTAGCCGCCGGGGTGAATGATCACCACGCCGTTGCCCCGGTGGGTACGCGGATAGGCCACCCCGGCGGCGGCAGCCAGGACAGGTGTGCCGATGGGATGATCAGGGAAGTAGTAGTCGTGGCCATCGTGGCTGTTGTACTGCACGTTGCCCTGGTTCATGTAGGTGACAACAAAAGTATTCCCGTCATCAGCGGTATCCACCGTGGGGTACATATGATCGAAATACGCCAGATGAATGGCGCGGTCGCCAGCGGGCCAGGGCAGGTCGAGAACAATACCCGCATCGGTGCTCGTGACGGGCGAGGCGGGCTGTTGCGGGCCACCGATGCTCATCTGCTCGATCTGGTTATTAAAGTAGTGCTGGAACGCCTTGCCAAACGCATCAACAGCGACGCGCCACTGGGCGGAACTGCGACCCTGAGCGAGGAAACGCTGCACGGCCACGCCCTCAGGAGCCTGGTTGAGTGTCAGGGTAAACGTGAGTCCATCGGTGAAACGGACGGTTGGCGGGCGGCTGTAGGGGCCAAGTCCCGCCCGCAGCTCACGGCTCGCCCACTCAATCTGGGCGGCGAAACTGGCGGGGCCAGCGGGGCCAAAGGGTTGGCGCAGTGCTGCGTCAGGTGGAGCGGGATCGCTCAGCAGGTTGGCAGTAGCCTCCAGCAGAGCCAGGTGCAGGCGTGGACTAAGCCCGTAGTAGAGGCTACTGCTCCCAATGATCGTAGCGGCGCTGCGCCCATCCTCACTGTAGCCCTTGAGCGGGCCGGGCTGCTGACTGAGAAACTCCTGCACGCCAAGCGACCCGCCCGACCCACGAGCGGGGATGGGTAGCAGCAAGGAGAGCAGGGTTATCAGTACAAGTAGGCGCTTCAAAAGGCAATCCTCTGGGGGTTTGAATGTCCGAGAAGCCGTACGATGAAGGGTAGCAAAAAGCGACAGAACGAGAGGTTCTGTCGCTTTCTAAAGCATTAAACTAGCTCCCCGACGTAGATTTGAACCCTCTGATATCGGTGGTTTGTGTCTTCATCGTCCACCCATTTCGTTTGGACGAGGGATACCCAGATCGTCGCAGATGCGCCGTGCCGTTGGTTCTTTGATCTCGATGTGCCGAGGCACCGCAGCGACATGGTTATTTGTTGCATTCCGCATTAGTGAGTGTTTTGCACCTTCGCGATAGAGTTCACAACCGTATGTACGGAGGTGCCGAAGGAGATCGGTGCGTTTCATGCGGCTACCAATACAAAAGGCTCTCGCACCACTGTGTGTCCCTGTGCCTCTTGGGCGGCCAATTCGCGGCGAGCATCCAGCACCATCGCCACTGCCTCTTGCAGGTTCTCCCGGGCCTCTTCTAGGGTTTGGCCCTGGGTGATCGCGCCGGGAAGTTCTTCAATCCACCCTACATACCAACCGTCTTCAGTCTGCTCAAACACTGCAGTCCAGGTTGTTGTCAGCGATGTCATTACGACCTCCGTCGCATGTATCTCGGTTCCATGCAAAAGATAGCACAGCGATATTGTAGCATGCCCCCGCCCCCCAGGGGATGGGCAACGTTTACATGGCCAGCACGACCTACGGTGGCGAGTGGCGGCTGGTGACCGGCGACTATACTTGCGGATATTATCAATTCGGCATCACCTATGGCCACGAGGAAGGTAGATATTGCCAGAATTCACGCCCGCAGAACGAGCGTCCGCACCCGCATACAATGCAATCATGCTTGCATGCAAGGCAATGGTTGCGGCACATAAGCTGATCGTTGCGGCGTACATATACTCTGCACGGGTTAAAGCTAGACATTCCATAAAGAGGCGTTTTACCGCATCAGTATGCAGAAAATCACCTCTTTATGAACGTCCAAGAATCAGCCGTGCAGAGTATACTAATCACGCCTGCATACAAGGCAATCACGCCTGCATGCAAAGCAATGGTTGCGGCACATAAGCTGATCGTTGCGGTGTACATACTAATCACGCCTGTATACAATGCAATCATGCCTGCATGCAAGGCAATCACGCCCGCATGCAAGGCAATCACGCCCGCATGCAAGGCAATCACGCCCGCATGCAAAGCAATCACGCCCGCATGCAATCACGCCTGCAACATCCGATGAGCTTGAACCAGGATGAATGCTAAGGGAAGCGGATTTTTTTAATTATTCCCTTGCAGGTGATCTGTCACGCTGAGCGAAGCGAAGCGTCCCGGCGGGCGTTGTGGTTTTTTTATTGCTTCGGAAATGACACAATCTCGATCCAAAGTGCTATACTGCGGGCTTAGACATGGTTTCAGAGTGGCCGAGTTTACTTGACACTCTTGGCATACTTACCCCCCCTAGCCCCCCCGCAAGCGGGGGGGACAACGCATTGGTTCCCCCCCGCTTGCGGGGGGGCTAGGGGGGGTGGAACTGTAAAGTATCTACGAACCTTGTCTAGCGCATCAATGCCATCTCTCCGTTCTCTGGTACTACCTGCGTTTATGGATACCTCTAGCCACAATTTGGTGCGAGGTTTCTTTGAGCCCGTCCTCTCCTGCGCCCGCCGTTACGACCGTGGTGTCGGCTTCTTCTCCTCTTCGTGGCTTCGTATTAATGCGCAGGGCATGGTGGCATTTGCCGCCAACGGAGGCCGTGCGCGGTGGGTGACGAGTCCGATCCTTGACCCTGCGGACTGGGAGGCGCTGCTCCTTGGCGATGCTGCCCGCGATGATACTGTGCTTCGCCAAGCGCTGGAACGTACCATCGTGACTCTTGGTGATACCCTCGACCATGCAACGCGCAGCGCCCTTGCCTGGATGGTTGCCGATGAGGTGCTAACCTTCAAGCTCGCCCTTCCGCGTAACAAGCTGGAGCGCGGCGACTTTCATGATAAGTTCGGCGTGTTCACCGATGCTGAGGGCGACCAAGTTGGCTTCAATGGATCGTATAACGACAGCGTGCAGGGGATGCGGAACTACGAGTCAATCAAGATTTTTTGCTCGTGGGAGCCAGCTTTTGCTCCTCTGGTGCGCGCTGATGCGGAGCGATTCGAGCGACTCTGGAATAACCACGACCCGAATGTGCGCGCCTTCGATCTTCCTGCTGCGCTGCGTGAGCAGATTGTGCGTTTGCGCGAAGATGCGCGGCCTTATCCTGAGCCAGAGTGGATTCAACTCAAGAAGCTTCAGGATGCGCGACCAAGCTACCGAGAGCCTCGTCCCATCACACCATCTGTCGTGACGCTGCGTGACTATCAGATTGACGCGATTGACGCTTGGTTTACCCACGACTGCTGCGGGTTGCTGGAGATGGCGACCGGAACAGGGAAGACGATCACCTCTCTGGCTGCATCGGCCCGCCTCTACGAGCGCGAGGGTCAGCTTGCCGTGATCATTGCGGTGCCGTACCAGCATCTTGTCGATCAGTGGGCTGAGGAGGCGCGGGCCTTTGGCTATGAGCCGATCCTGGCCTATCAAAGCAAGGCGCGTTGGCTCAACCCACTCAATCAGCAGATCATAGAGTACAATGGCGGCTATCGGCGCTGTATCGCAGTGATCGTCACCCATAGCACCTTTGCTCGTGATGATTTTCAGCATACGATTGCTCGGCTTCAGGGCGCATCATTGCTAATCGCGGATGAGGCACACCACCTTGGCGCTGAGCAACAGCGCCAGAGCTACCCTGAGCATGTGCCGTTTCGGTTGGCACTCTCGGCTACGCCTGACCGCTGGTTCGATGATGCTGGCACTCTGGCGCTGCGCGACTACTTTGGAGAGACCGTCTTCTCTTTCACCCTGGAGCAGGCGATTGGGGTGAGCCTGACGAACTATTACTACTACCCCCATCAGGTAGAGCTGACCGATGAGGAGATGGATCGCTACGCTGAGCTATCGGCGAAGATTGCGCGCATGGCTCATCGTGACGACGCTGATGCGCAGGAGGCCCTGCGTATGCTGCTCATCAAGCGGGCCGATCTGCTGAACAATGCCGAGAATAAGCTGACTGAACTGGCGCGACTGATGACCAACTCCGATGAGGTTGCTCACGCCCTCTTTTACTGCGCCCCTGGGCAGATCGATGCGGTCTTACGTCTGCTCGGTATCGAGAAGGGCGTGCGCGTTCACCGCTTCACTGCTGAGGAAGATCCCCGTACCAGGCAACGACTGTTATCGGAGTTTGCAAGTGGTCAACTTCAGGGCCTTGTGGCTATGAAATGTCTCGATGAAGGGGTTGACGTACCTACAACGCAAACCGCATACTTTCTTGCGAGTAGCGGCAACCCGCGCGAGTTTATCCAGCGGCGTGGTCGTGTGCTGCGCCAGGCACCAGGAAAGCAGTTTGCGGTGTTGCATGATCTGGTAGCCATACCCGCAACGACCATCAGCGGTCATAGCACGGTTGCCTTCGATATCGAGCGAAGCATTATGCGGCGTGAGCTTCAGCGGATCAAAGAATTCGCTGGCCCCGCCTTGAATAAGCATCTGGCACTTGATGCCGTATGGATTATTGCGCGTCAGTATGGGGTTATGGATTTTTAGGGAGCCAGCATGCATCACGAACGTCTACGCAACCTGTTTAGCGGGTATGAGCCAGCGATCCAGACAATCATTGACCAAGTACTCCAACTTGAGCAGGCATACATTACGATGGATCGCCCTCGCCTCAAAGAGCAAATTGATGATATTGTTGAGGACGTAGCAAAGCAAGAGCTCGGCATCACGAAGAAGCCCCGCATATCACGAGCATAACCTCATGAAGCTTGACCGGATCGTTCTCGAAAACTTCCGCCAATACTTCGGCAAGCAGCGACTTACCTTTGCACGCGATCCCCAACGCAATGTCACGATCATTCATGGAGTGAATGGCGCGGGAAAGACATCGCTCTTTCTGGCGATCAACTGGTGCCTCTATGGTCGGGCAGTTGATAATACAAAAATCGTCGAGAATGTTGGCGAGCTTGTCAGCAAAGAGCTTATCAGCCGGGCTGCACGTGGTGATCGCCTCGTAACTTCTGTCGAGTTACATTTTCTGCATGAGGGCGAACGCTATATGGCGCGTCGCAACCTGCGGGGCACTCGTCAGGATGGCGCGAGTGTGGTGCTTGATTCTACCGACCACTTCACGCTGATGCGGACACGCAGCGATGGACAAACAGAGACCATTAAAAATCCCATCCTGACTATCAACGCCATGCTCCCGCCGAATGTTCGCACCTATTTCTTATTTGATGGTGAGAAGATTGATGAGTTTGCCAAACCCGAATCGCGTAAAGATGTTAAGGACGCAATCTACCTTGTTCTCAAGCTGGAGATTCTGGAGCGGGCGAAGCGTCACCTTGAGACAAATGCAGATGAGTACAGCCGCGAACTGCGTAAAGTTTCGAGCGGTGAGTTAGCTCAGTTGCTTGACCGCGAAGTCAAGGCTCGCGAAGAGCGTACATCTGATGAGGCGCAAAAAATTGAGCTTATGCGCTCGATTGAGTCAGCTCGTCGCAAAATTGTTGATATTGATACAACCCTCCGCGAGTCGCAGAACGCCCGTGAACTCCAGGCCCAGCGCGATCAGATCGAGCAGGCACTTCGTGAACGTCGCGGCGAGCTTGAATCACTGATTGGACAGATTCGCGATCTGGCTGTTACGAGCTACTTCGCGATTGCACAGCCTGCCGTTGACCGGGCGCTGCAAATTCTTGATGAGAAACGCCAACGCGGCGAGATTCCGAGTAGCATCCGCCAGCAGTTTGTGCAAGATCTCCTCTCCCAGATGCGCTGTATCTGCGGTCGTCCGCTCACTGACGGTAGCCCGGAACACCAGCGGCTTCTCAACCTGCTTCAGCACAGCCTGCCTGGATCGCTCGAAGATGATGTACTCGATACCAGTGCCAAGCTCCAGCCCTTTGCCGAGCGGGTAGGGCGGCAGCGCCAGGACATTGACACCGCAATGCGCCGACGTACTGAGCTCGTTGGCGCGATCAACCAACTAGAGGCCGAGCTAAGCGATATTCGACACCAGTTGACCAAATCCCCGATTGAGGAAATTAGCCGACTGGAACGTCAGCGCCAAGAGTTCGCTGCTGATATTGATAGTGCGAACCTGAAAATTGGCGGAATTAATGCACACCTGGAAAAACTAACCAAGGAGATCAACCAGCTTGAAAAGGAGATCGCACGGGCGAAGACTGAAGAGCAACGGGCGAATTTGCTTCAGACTAAGGTTGATCTGACCCGGCGTTCGGCGAACGCGATTGGTGAGATGTACGAGCGGTTCGCCGATGATATGCGCCTGAAGATTGAGGCGAAGACGAAAGAGATCTTCAAACTGCTGGCATGGAAGGGTGATCACTTTGAGGATGTGCGCCTGGGCACGGACTATCATCTTGAAGTGATCGACCGCTACGGCACGCCAGCACGACCCGATCTTTCGGCTGGTGAGCGCCAGGTGCTGAGTCTCTCCTTCATCACCGCAATGTCGCGAGTGAGTGAAGAGGAGGCTCCACTAGTGATGGATACGCCCTTCGGTCGGCTCTCCTCACATCATCGCAACAGCATTACTCTACATCTGCCAGCCCTCGCCGACCAGCTTGTACTCTTTGTTACCGATGAGGAGCTACGCGACCAGGCCCGCAGCAATTTAGAGGAAAAGATTGGCTTCGAGTATCGCCTGAGCTTTGACCCGCACACAAGCTGCACAACTATTGATGAGGAGGGGGTATGAGCGAAGGCAGTGCATCCCGCAGCGACCGCGTGATTATTGATGAGGCGGTCATCGACATCTACCGTGAGCTGACTGATGGCTCCAATGTCGAGCAGGCACCTTTTCGCACGCACAAAGATGTGTTTATGCTCGCTGTGGCCCTTGGTTTTCAACGCGGTACCCGACGCTCCGCCCCATCCCACTCCAAGCACACTATCCGCAAGGAAGTCTTCACTGACCTCGATTATCACCTCCTGAAAGCTATCGCCATCGCCACCACTGGTGATGTGGAGGTACTGATGCGCCAGGGCGAGGTGCTAACGATTGCCGAGGAGTTTGCACAAGTTGGCATTCATGAGGTAAAATCCAATCTCATGGAGCAGGCGGGAAGGCCGTTGTGGAATTTGGTTGGGTTGGCGTATAACTAACATCTATGGACGGTCAGATAAGGAATCTAGTAAGGCTTTGCTCTATTTCATCGGGTTGCACTACTGGGCCATGTTATTCTTTATCTGTGAAGATTATGGGAAGCGGAAGAAAATATCTATCCCGTCTTCGCCCACCCGCCGCATTAGGGCAAGGTGCCTTCAATTCGAGGCGGCGCGGAAGGGACAAGTATTTTCTTCCGCTTCCCTATACTGATATAATTCAAATGGAAAGGAAGTGATCATGGCTATCACTCGCTCACCAAACCTATTAGCTTACCATCACTATCTTATTGATAAAGCTCTCGTTCCTATATCAGCGACACCATCGCAGGCTCTTGTTGCTTTAACTACAGGAGACTTTGATTGGGTGGAAATTCCTTACTATCAGCGAGGTATTTCATGGGATTCTGACAAGGTTGACCTGTTCCTTACATCTCCATCTGTACTTCTTGGAAATGTTATTTTTAGCCAGTTTCCAATCGGTGACAGGTTTCCATATATCCCCTCACAATACAAGCACTATCTTGTTCTTGTAGACGGTCTTCAAAGATTTGCTATTGGAACGATGATTTTAAACATTCTGCATCCTCTTGTTCTTATGCAAAACGCACAAAGAACAGGTGATTCATCTTTCTTTTCGCCCTTATCTGCAAGGGTTTGTAATTTCGCACCGGTTTACCAACACAATGATGGAGAGTTTCGTAACCATCCGCGACAAGCAATAGCAGATCAGTATACTCGTTTGTACAAAGATGTTGAAGATACAATTACCGAAACACTAAATTCAGGTCAAGTACAGAGTTACTCTGCACTCATATCTAGCACATTCCTTAGTAAGCAGATAGCTATAGACACGTACAATAACTTCACCAATCCAGTTCAATTGATGTACACATTCCTTGGACTTAATACTGTTCGAGTTGATCTTGGTCCCGTCGATTTACTGCGAGCCTTGCTGGTACAGCAAGCTACATCTGCTAATTGGCGACCGGAAGAGATTGAGGAGATGGAGAATTCCTTTACAGATATTTTCACAAGTGATGAAAGGCCCGATTCAGAGTTATTACCTTTCGTTTCAGTAGTTCTCGAAGCGGTAAATAACCAAAATCTAGTCACCAGGATATTTCTTAGTTGGAATACTGGGCTTACTAATGTTGAAGTAGATGACTTCTTCGATTTCGTGAGGTCTTTCAAGACGTGTCACAACGTTAATGGCTATTTTGATGAAATTCGTCGATGCGGAGCGATTCCTCTGGCTAGCCTGATAATATATTATTATTGCCAGACCGTACACAATAATGTACCCAAGCCTTCCTTCCTGAACGGTGGATCTGCGGAAAACCCGGAACTTCATAAGTTCTTAGTAGCCAACTACCGTGTTTTGTTAGATGGAAGGATTGGCAGAACGCGAACTTATACAGAGCGACTTCTTGCCGGTAATATCCAGTCACTTGAGATAGCTGCGGAACAGATGAGTAATCAATTCCTGCGTCGAGATCTTATCACAGATGTAGATAGAGGGTGGTTAGTGGCGGCTCTAAACAAAGTTGATAAAAACCGAGCAAAGATTGTTTTTAATGCGATGCTACTTCCTATCAAGGCACAAGGATGGGGTGCTAGTTCTTTTGCACGATATGACTATGGTTCTCGATCACAACAGTATAATATTGATCATCTAATTCCTGAGTCAATGAGAGTTAAGAACAGTGCTGGATCTCAGGAAGTAGATACTCTACGTAATTTTGCTCCTTTAAAATCTAACCAGAACAGACAAGCCAAGGCAACTAACTGTTCTTCTAAGCTCGGAGTTAATGGCTTGTATGAAGTGGAAATATGTAATCATGTTTCGGGGGTCGAACCACATCATTATTGGACATGGCTTGTACATACACATGCATCACCTCTAGGTTCAAGCCTTGATATACAGACATACCTTGAATCTAATCAGGAACCCGACATTGGAGATCAGCGTATTAATTTCATAGCGGATAGTCTTATGACCAGAATATAGATCAAGAATGAAGGAACTCAGAATCTAGCGTCTTGAGATTCTTGACATAGTCTGATCCTTTGTTATCTTCTCCAGATTTCCCTGAAGCGCAACAAGCATCTGGCGTTGCACTTCCAAAGCCGTCTGAAGCATCTGGCGCTGTGAATCAATAGCGGACTGGAGTCGCACGAGGTTCTGAGTAATCTGCCCAATCGCCATGTCGGTGGTGATCTGCTCTTGGCTCCAGAGCCGAGCAAGTTCATCAGGAAGTACAGCGCCCATGTTGAGGTTCCTTTAGTGATTGTACGTCTATTGGCGTAAATATAGCACACGATGAGACGTATGTCAACATGTGGAAGCCGCGATATTGAGCGCAGAGAAGCGTGACACGTATCGGTGACGAATAAGGGTTATGCAGCGCTTCGGGGAAAAACTGCGCGTACTGCGCCAGCGACGAGGGCAAACTATGCGCGAACTGGCCGATGCTCTCGGCTTTAAGTCGCATGGTTTTATCGGGGATCTCGAAAGCGGGCGAAAGCACCCATCTCTGGATCTGGCGGTGGTAATTGCAGACTACTTCGGGGTTTCGGTTGATCAGATGGCGCGAGATGAGCTAGAGGTAGGTTGAACGGGTCAACATCGGGATTACGTACAGGCGATAGTCCCTCGGCATAGATAACCTCACTCGTGATAACCGGGCGTAGCCGTGGCTTCAGCGTATCAATCAGTACCAGATCGACCGGCAGGCCGAAGGTGTCTTCAAGCCAGAACTTGAGGTTCATATAGCCATCAAATGATGGGTCTTCCAGGTCTGTCAGGAAGTCCAGATCGCTGTTGGGCTGCGGTGTCCCACGCCGATACGAGCCAAACAAGCCAAGTGAACGCACCCCCAGCGACTGGAGCCACTCGCGGTTGCGGGCCAGTTCGGCAAGTACCTCGATAGTCGTCCACTGGTGTCTGGTCGTCACGCTCATTGGTGCATTGCTCCTGTATCGGCCCTGGTTCTATCACGCCCTGCGCAACATTATTGTAATTTGGCAGTGTAGCAGAAGTAACACAATGTCACGCTGAGCGAAGCGAAGCGTCCCGATGTGCATGATCATCGCCGGGACGCTTCGCTTCGCTCAGCGTGACATGTGTGGCAGCGTTACTTCTGTGGTCTTGCGTAAGGTAGGTCTGCGCTACGCCGCGATCATCGCCCGCAGTTCTGTAACCCGCCGCGTCACAATCTCCACCACGTAGGCCACGTGTTCGGCGTTGTTGCCGCGACCCAGGCCAAAGCGCAGTGAGCAGTGCGCCCGTTCCTCGCCAAACCCTAGTGCCATAATCACATGTGACGGAGCGACCGATGCGCTGGTGCAAGCTGAGCCAGTGGCAACGGCGAGATCCTTCAGGCCAGCAATAAAGGCGCGGCTCTCGACGCCAGGGATGTAGACATTCAGGTTGTGTGGCAGTCGTTCGATTGGGTGGCCGTTGAGCGCAATCCCTGCGATGTGCTGCTGCAAACCAGTAAAGAGTTGCTCAGTCCATGCATGCAGTTGCGCCGCCTGCTCCTTCATTTCGCGCCGCGCAATCTCCGCTGCTACCCCGAAGCCGACAATCCCCGGTACATTCAGTGTCCCTGAACGCATACCCCGTTCGTGTCCACCGCCATAGAGCAGCGGTGCTAGACGCACGCGAGGATTGCTGCGCCGCACATAGAGCGCGCCGATACCCTTGGGGCCGTACATCTTGTGGGCGGAGAGCGAGAGCAGGTCAATCTGCATCTTCTGCACATCGAGCGGAATAGAGCCAGATGCTTGGGTCGCGTCGGTATGGAAGAGTACGCCATGCTCACGGGCAATGCAGCCAATCTCTGCGAGCGGTGCCAGCGTGCCAATCTCATTATTGGCGGCCATGATTGAGATTAGGATAGTCTGCGGGGTGATTGCCGCCCGTAGCTCATCCAGATCGATCTGTCCGTACTGATTGACGCGCAGATAGGTCATGCGCTTGCCCTGCGCCTCCAGATGCTTTGCGGCATCGAGTACCGCCTTGTGTTCGGTGACACAGGTGATGATGTGATCGCCTGTGTTGGCGTAGCGCTCGGCTACGCCGAAGAGCGCCAGGTTATCGGACTCGGTGGCCCCGCTGGTGAAAATGATCTCGTCAGGGCGCGCATTGATCAGCGCCGCGACCTGGGTGCGGCCCTGCTCGACGGCATGGCTCGCCTGGTAGCCACATTCGTGGTCTTTGCTCGCGGCATTGCCGAAGATCTCACTGAAGTAGGGGAGCATGGCCGCAAGCACACGCGGCTCAACCGGCGTGGTTGCGTGGTGATCCATGTAGATTGGCAGTTGCACCATCGCACCCTCCTACCCGTTCGCGATTTCGACACTGGCGAGCTTGCACAGATCTGATAGCGACTTCACCTGATGGTACATTAGCAGCACTCCCCGGTTCATGTGTGCCCGAAACTGCTCTTCAAAGATGTCACCGTCGGTTGCAATCCCGTCGCTCAGGCAGCGCTGGCGTAAGAGCGCCACAAAGAGCGCGTCATAGCGACCCGTCAGCGTCCCGCGCTCAATCTCACGTGAGCTATTTTCGGGGTATTGCGCCGGGTTGGGGATCGTTGGCTCGGCAAGCGAGAGGCCGAAGCCGATGCGGCAGAGCAGATTGGCGCTCAGGGTCGTGCGCGCCTTGAGGAGACGGAGGCGGTTGTCAGCTTCTTCGCAGAAGCGAATACGAGAAAGTTTCATGGTGCAGCAACCTCCTTAGCACGTACCTCTGCACCATCATCCTCCTGCCAGAAATAGCCATCTTCAATGCGACTACTCGCCTCGGCGGGCTGGTAGGTTAGTTGATAGGCCCGCGCAATGGCTGGCTTCAGATCGTTGTAGAGTGTCGCATCAATCTCCGTATCGGTGGACAGGAGTACAACCTGATGACTCGCGTGGGGAAAGTAGTGCTGTACCAGCCGTTGGCGATGCTCGCTGTCGAGGCGACCAAGCGGGGTATCTACAATAATCGGGAGCGTGCGCCCAGAGACGAGCCGGAGCGCCCAGAGCAGTGCCACCGCATAGATCTGCTTTTCGCCTGCCGAGAGTTGATCACGGGGAAGGGCATCGCCCTTCTGGTTGTAGAGCGTGGTGGCAAAGGTCTCGGGATCGATCTCTACCCGCTTGATGTACTGCCCTTTGCGGCTGAGGTGCCCGAAACATTCCGCAATGGCCGCTTCAAGCTCGGTAATCTTTGCGCGACGAAGGGCTGCCTCATAGCGTACCAACACCTGCTGGGCGCGGCTCGCCAGACGCACGCGGTAACTTGGGTCGTCACCTCGCATTAGTCGCGTAAACAACGCCTTCTCCTCACGATCAAGAGCATCCCGCTTGAGCCGGATCTGGTGAACCGCCGCATCCTGCATCTGCTGCTGGAGTTCGAGCGCACCCAACTCACGCTGAAGGGTTGAAAGCTGCTGGAGAATTGGCTGAATACTCTCGTCGGCTGGCACTGTTGGCAGCATCGCCTCCACCTGCGCCAGTTCTGAGACGGCAGTTTCTAGCGATTGCCCAACCTCCGCAAACTGCTGTGGCAAGAGCCCGGTTGCCTGGTCAAGCCAGCGCACAACCTCACGCCGCTCGTCCTTCTCAAGCGGATGGATGACTGTCTCATCTGCCAGTGTTGCGGCTTCAGCATCTACCAAGCTCGCACGGATCGCATGAGCAGTCTTGTTCACGCCATCAACCAGTTTCTTACGTTGCTGTGGGTTCAGCTGCATCCCTCTACTCCACGCATCATCCCATGCCAGGCGGCGCGCAAACTCCTCCACAAAGTAATCTGCCACCGTCGAGACCTGGATGTACTGCTCCACCCGCTCGTCAAGCTCCAGGCGGGCCTTGAGCGCACCGGAGAGTTGGGGAATGACCGCAAAGGGGAGCAGACCATTCGCATACTCCGCGATGACTCGCTCATGCCGACGGATCGTTTCCTGAAGGAGCTCGGCACGTTGTTTGAGCGCGTCGCGTTGCGCAGCCACCCCGCCACCCTCGCTTGCCAGTAGGCGCTCAGTCGCCTCAACCTTCGCCTGCTTATGGGCAATCAGACTATTGAGGTGGCCAAGCTCCGTGTGTGCTTCGCTAAACTCGACCTCCACAGCATCACGCCGGGCGCGTAGTTCGGCAAGCTGATCATCGAGCCCCGCACCGCCCGTCTTGCGCTGGCGTGCGAGGTAGACCGAGAGATCGCCCCGCAGACGGTCAAGCAGATCGAGGCCGAGGAGCGAGCGAATCGACTCGCCGAGCATGCGATAGTCCGGGTCATCGGCGAGGGACTGGATCTTCTCACCATCAAAGAAAAAAAGGTCAGCCAAGCCCGGTGGGAGCAGATCGTGCAGGAACTGATCCCACCAGGTTAACTCCTGCTCGTTCAGCAGCGTGCCATCACGGGTGATCTGAATCGTCTCACTCACGCCGCTACGCCGACGCTCCCACATGCGGCGCAGCGTAAAGGTATGCAGGGTGCCACCGATAGTATGGACAAACCCGACACCGACACCAGCAAAGGTGTGGCTGAGTGGGGCACCAAGCTGACGATGGATGCGGCTCAGCAGGTAGGCTTCATACGCCGCACGTTTTGTGCCCTTCCCCAAGGCCGCCGAGCCGTAGAGACAGAGCCGCACAGCCTCAAGAATCGTCGTCTTCCCGGAACCGTTCCTCCCACCAACCAGGATAATCGGTCGGTCGGTGGTACCCGATTCAAGGGACGGCTGCACGTCAATGACATGCTCACCAGGATAGAGGCCAAAGTTAATCAGGCGAAACTCAGTGAAGTACACGTCATGCGTCCTCTGTGGTAGGCAGGTAGCCCTCAAGTCGCTGGTGATGAGCATCAACGGCGACGACAACATCGGCCTCGCTGCGCCACTCGCTACGGAGGACTTCGTCAATGCGGGCATGGATGACCGTGCGCCCGGTCAAGGCTCCGCCCTGGCGCTGGCTCTCAATCAGGGCCAGCATCAGATCGAGCGGTAGCTCTTCCTCAGCACAGATCTGCGCCAGCAGGGCACGTTCGGATGCGCCAAAGACTGCACCATCATCATGCGGCCAAGGAAGATCCTGGCCCGTGATCTGGCGATACATCGCTGGAATCGAGTCGTCCCAATCATGGGCCTCAACTCGCCACAACCGGCGAATCTCATACAGCTCTTCCGGGCTGATCAGTTCATAGTGATCATCGGGGCCATCGCGCTGCACCTGCATTTGCACAGTCAGCAGCCGGGTGAGCAACTCTTTGCGAAACGCAAGCCGATAGGGGCCACGGATCAGCAGTTCACCCTGGCCACGCTTGCGGAAATGCACCAGCCCATCACGACGACGGTAGTCGCGCACTTCCTTCCGCCGCTCGGGATCTTGGGTGGCCGCAAGGAAATCGCGGAACTCCAGCATTGGAGACATCCACTCCTCGCCGTTGTCAATCATCGCCTCCATCGAGCGGTCGCGCTCGACCACAGTGCAGACCCAGCAGCCGAAGCGGCTATTGCCACACGACGGCGTTGCGAGATCAACAACTAGGGGACACTCGCCTGATTGCGCACTGCGGTAGAGCGAGGCCAGATCACGATTGTTGCCGCCCCAGGGCGAAGGCACATTCAGCAGGTATGTCCACACATCATCGGTGGTGAAGTCTTCAATTGGTGTGTAAACATACGCACGCGGCAGGGTTGAGTGGCGCGAAAGCCGATACCCGGTAATCTTGTAGTCAGCCATCACCTGGGCACGGGACTGGCTCTCGCTGTGGCGCTGTCCGAGTACAAGCACCACTTCGCCATACTGCGCAACCTTACTGAGAATGAAAGCATCAGCGGGCTTGATCTTCATCCGCTCGGTACACCAGCGAAACCGGCTATGTGGGGCGGGATACCCACGGCCCATTAGATTCACCCAGAAGCTATCAACAATCTGGGGAGTCAGGCGGTGAACCGTCAGCGGGAGACCTGCCTCACGGGCAAGCCTACCAATCTTTCCCAGGTTGTCGTTCACGTGATCAACGATGACGGGCGTCTCGACTAAGGTATCAGTCGCGATAACATAGACCGGTTTCGTCATCTGCTCACGCGGCAAGTCGCGCAGCGCATACCAGATCAACTGGAGCGAGGATGTCGAGTCCTTGCCACCGCTATAGCCGATCACCCAGGGCATCGTGTTGGAGAGGTAGACATCCCGAATTTCCTGATAGATGCTCCCAATCGTGCGGTGATCAAAGACCGATACGGGTTGAGTTGTCATCGCTCCATCTCCCGCAGATCTTCCTCATCCACAACCGTATACTCTACGGGTATCTGCTCCATGCGTAACTCTTCGGGGGAGAGGGGAAGGCCAAGCTGTTGCTTAATGACGCTGGCAGTGCGGATGATCTGGGCGCGGGCCTTACTGAGCTTTCCGCCGACCATTGCCCGTCCTTCCCACATCTGGTTTGTGCGGTGCCAGTCCATTGTGCGCAGCAGGCCCAGCGGCTCACGCCAATTACGGGGATAGGTGGCAATCAGGTCGGCACCCGCGATCCCCAGCGCATGGAGAGTCACGCTATGGAAATGGATATAGTCGCGGCGCAGCTCAAGGCTTGAGGTTGCGCGCATGATCCGCTCATTCCACTCGGGGATGATCTCAGCGAGGGCTGTCCAATAATCAACCGCGAGTTGCTCTTCCTGAGCAGAGATGTCATCTTCGCTATTCTTGCGTAGGAGGGCACCAGTCGCGTAATAGATCCCGCTCAGGGTAAAGAGCTTGAGTGAACGGTTCGCAATGGAGGAGCGCTCCATCTCCGTCATCCCCTTGAAGGCGGGAACAACCGAGGCAGCACGACGCGCAACCTGGGCAAGTGGCGAGCGGAAGTCGTAGAGGATACCAATGGACGCGCTGGCCCGGACCGCGTGCGTGTTGAGGTCAGCGAAGATCTGCTGGCTCCGCTTCAGCCCGGCATCGAGGTAAAACACCACGGCAATCGCTTCATCCCCAAGCTCCGGCTGCTCACGAAGCGCTTCCTCAATCGCCGCACG
>JBAXMH010000057.1:0-21966 GCA_037134395.1 Chloroflexales bacterium | reverse complement strand
TGCTTCGTCGAATAAGTCTGCTCACCTTGCTGCTGCTGATCCTCGTGGCCTGTGCGGCGAGACAGGCATCCGTGCCCACGGCGACGCCGGTTCCACCCACAGCAACGCCGGTTCCGCCCACGGCAACGCCGATTCCACCCACAGCAACGCCGGTTCCACCCACAGCAACGCCGGTTCCGCCCACAACGACGCCGGTTCTACCCACAGCAACGCCGGTTCCGCCCACAGCGACGCCGATTCCGCCCACAGCAACGCCGATTCCGCCCACGGCGACGCCGCGCCCACCCACGGCGACGCCAACCAAGCGGGTCATCGCAGCCGCGACGGTGACGCCCGTGCCGAGTCCGACGGAGGTATCCACCGCTGCATCTGAGCCGCCGTCCACCGCCGCATCCGCGCCGTCCGCGCCGCCCGCAACAGCGCTCACCTACAGATTCCCGGTGCAGGGCGCAAAGGTCAACTATGGCTCCAGCCACCACGACTACCCAGCCAGCGACATCTTCTGCCCGGTGGGCAGCCAGTTTGTGGCCGTCACCGATGGTGTGATTGACTACGTGAGCCGTGAGGATGTGTGGAACCCGACCAAGGACGACCCAGCGGTGCGCGGGGGTATCTCGCTGGCGATGATCGGCGACGACGGGGTACGCTACTACGGCTCGCATCTCTCGGCGATAGCTGATGGCATTGCGCCAGGGGTGCGGGTAACGGTCGGGCAAACCCTCGGGCTCACCGGCAAGACCGGCAACGCCCGCAGCACACCCGCCCATCTGCACTTCGGTATCTCGCGCCCCACCACGCCAGATGACTGGAAGGTGCGCCGAGGCCAGATCTCGCCCTACCGCTACCTGCGAGCCTGGCAGCGCGGCGAGAATGTGACGCCAGAACTGCCGTGACGATTGCGGACTGCAGATTGTAGATTGTAGATTGTAGATTATGGGGCTGCTGCAATCCACAATCTACAATCCACAATCCACAATCCACAATCCACAATCCATGTACAATACGCCGATGCAGATCATCATTCCCAGCGATGTCTTCCCGCCCACGGGCAAGGGCGGTGCGGCCTGGAGCAGTCACGCTCTGGCTCTGGCCCTGATCGAGCGCGGCCATTGGGTGACGGCGGTCGTGCCGTCTCATGATCGGCCCGGCGTCCGTGCCCACGACGCGCTGGGCGTGCCGACGCTGTATGTGGGCTATCGGGCACCGAGGCTGCCGATCATCCAGAATTACTTTCGCCACGAACGGCTCTGGCATCCCCTGGCCGATGCGATTGTGGCGACGGCGGCTGGTCGTCCTGCCGTGATCCACGCCCAGCATGTGCAGACCGCCCCGGCGGCGGTGATCGCCGGCCATCGTATCGGCATGCCGGTCGTTGTCACTGTGCGCGATCACTGGCCGTGGGACTACTTCGCTACCGGGCTGCACGGCGACCACACGCCGCATCCGCAGGCGAGTTGGGCGAGTCTGGCTACGGATTTGCCTGCGCGCCTGGGGCCACTGCGCGGTTCCCTGGCTATAGCGGCCATCCCCTATATGCTGGCCCACCTGCGCCGCCGCGCCGCCTTCCTGTCCCATGCCGACGCGGTGATCGCTTGTAGCACCTATATTGCTGGCCGTCTGGCCGGGATCGTCGCCCCCGAGCGCCTGCACGTCCTGCCGCATATGGTGGACATCGCCGCGACCGAGCGGATTGTGGCCACGCCCGCGCAGACTCAGGTGGACGGGCCGCTGCTCCTGTTCGCCGGGAAGCTGGAGCCAAATAAGGGGGCTGGGCTGCTGCCGGCGATCTTCCGCGAGCTGCGCAACCTGGAGGTATCGCCTTTTACGCTGGTCGTGGCGGGAGATGGGGCGCTGCGCGATCCGCTAGAGCGGCAACTGGCCGAGCTAGGGGTAAATGTGCGCTTCCTGGCCTGGGCGGATCACAGTGAGGTGCTGCGGCTGATGGCCCGCTGCGATCTGCTGCTCTTTCCCTCGGCCTGGGGCGAGCCGCTGAGCCGGGTGCTGCTGGAGGCCGCGAGCCTGGGGACGCCTATCCTCGCTATGCCCACCGGCGGCACGCCCGACATCATTACCGACGGGGTGAACGGAGCCTTGGCTGCCACGCCACGGGCCTTCGCCGCCCGCATGCGCGATTTGCTTGAACACCCCGCCGAGGCCCGGCGGCTTGGCGCGGCGGCCCGCACCTTCGCCCTCGTCCGTTACGATATTCCCGCCGTCATCACGCGCTACGAGGATCTTTACACCTCATTAACGTGAAAATAGCCGATAGCCGATAGCCGATAGCCGATAGGGGAGGCGGATCTTTAGATAAGGTTTCAGGTGTGAGGTTCCAGGTTTCAGGTCAAGTGCATCAGGATGCCACATTCTGGCCTGAACTGTAAAGTATCTGCGAATCTTGTCTAAAACCTAAAACCTAAAACCTAAAACCTGAAACCTGAAACCTGAAACCTAAAATCTACGGTACCTCCACCTTCGCCGACGTAAGTACCCAGTCCTTATAGATCTTCGCCAAGTTGCAGCTACAGCTCTGCTGGGCGATCCGCAGCAGATCGGAGCCAGTAACGTCCTGGTAGCGAAAGGCGGTATAGTAGGCGTGGATAAAGCGGTCGAATCCCGCCTCGCCAAGCTGGCCCCGCAGGGCGTGGAAAAAGAGCGGGGCCTTGGCGTAGATCACCGGGTAGTAGCGACCGCCGCCCAGATCTGCCGACGAGCTGTTCAGGGGCGCATCGCGACCGACGCTGCGGGCAAAGCTGAAGGTGTCACGGAAGAACTGAAGCTCGCTCTCAACGCTCTGCGGATCGTTGCTGGCTTCGTAGTAAATCGCCTGCGAGTAGCTGGCCAAACCTTCGTCGAGCCACGCCTCGCCCTGCGCATCGTTGCCGACCTGGCTGTACCACCACTGGTGGGCGATCTCGTGGGCGATGATCGGCTCCAGATCGCCTGCGGGACTCGCATAGAGTTTCTGCTCGATCAGCACGACACCGGGGTATTCCATGCCAAAGAACTGGGTGAGGGCTGACTGCACTACCTCAAGCTCGGAGAGAGGGTAGGTGCCGTAACGTGCGTTAAAGGCGCGCAGAGAGCGTTTCGCCACCTCCAGGCCGAGCTTTCCGGCGTCGGCGCTGCCGGGCTGGAAGTAGGAAACTACGCGGGTGCCGTCTACCAGAGCCTCGGCATGCGCGAGTCCCTGAAGTGCGCCCAGGTAGAACTCGCGCTGCGGTCCGCTGACGAAGCGCTGGCGATGAACCTGCGGGTTCACCGGCCCATCGCTGATTGACACTCCCGTACTCACCAGAGTCCAGCCGTTCGGCACGTCAATCGTCACATCGTAGAGGGCCACGCTAGAGACCGTAAAGTCGCCGCGTGACTCAATCTGCCGGGTGTCCCAGCCGCCGTCGGCGAGGTGGCGGGCCAGGATAGGGTAGAAGTTGGCCATTGACCAGACCCCGGCCTCGAAATTGGAGGCTCCGAAGGTCTTGCCGCTGGCATTCTTGGGAGTTCTGGCGCTGAATCCCAGCACTACATGGGCGGATTGACCAGGGCGCAGCGGCGTGCGTAGCTCAAGGCGCAGCAGGGTGTCGTTGTATCGGGTGCCCGATGCCACCGGCACACCGTTTACGCTGGCGCTAGTGACATCGAGCCGCCCGCCGAAGTCGGGGTGGTTCGGGTAGAGATGGAAATAGAGCCGGTCCAGATTGATGCCGTAGCGATTGATCATATCAAGGCTAACCGTGCCGCGCACGCTCAGATCGCCTGGGTTGAGGGCGGCGATAATCGTGTAGCGATCCCACGCGGCGGCGTTGGAAAGATCGCCCACCGCTGTGGGCAAGAGCGCGGGAGCCTGGACGGCAACCTCGGGCGGCAGTGCTGGCGTGGGTGTAGGACTGGGCTGCGGCGTGGCGGTAGCGGCGCTGATTACTGGGGCGGCACCGACAGAGGCGACAGCCGGGATACAGCCGCCGACGATAGCGACGAGGGCGAGCAGAGTGAGCAGGGTGCGAGTGATCATAAGATTGCAGATTGTGTAGGTGGCGAACTGCCGACCGTAGCGTAACAGCGCGGGGCGATGGAGTCAACCCTTCACGACTCACGCTGATAATATGGCATAATACCCGCGCTCGTCCCATCTGCTAGAGGAGGGTCTATGGCTCGCGAGCCTCTACGCTCTACCCTGCTCGATCTGCTCGGTCGCGGCGACGACAGCCACCCGGCTCTAGTGGCCCCAGATCGGCCTGACCTGAGTTACGCCATGCTGCGGCATAACGTAGTTCAGTTGGCATCCCAGCTTCATGCCGCTGGTATCGGTCGCGGTGATCGTGTGGCCATCGCGATGGGCAACGGCCCGGAGATGGTCATCGCTTTCCTGGCCGTCACCACCATTGCTACCGCTGCTCCCCTCAACCCCAAATATCGCGCCGACGAGTTTGCTTTCTCCTTTGAGGATACCCGCGCCACGGCGCTGCTCGTTCTCCCCGGCACCCAGGCCGAGGCCCGCGCCGCTACACGTCCCGGTATGCAGGTGATCGAGGCTCAGGCCCAGCCCAACGGCACCCTGGCGTTTGCCGTAGACGTTCAGCCCTCAGCCCTCAGCCCTCAACCCTCCTTCGCCGTTCCCCTGGCCTTCGCCATAGATGTTCAGCCCTCAGCCCTCAGCTCTCAGCCCTCCTTCGCCGCCCCCGACGATGTGGCCATGATCCTGCATACCAGCGGCACCACCAGCCGTCCTAAGCGCGTGCCCATCCGCCAGCGTAACCTGGCCACGTCTGCTGCCAACATCATCGAGACCTACCAACTCGGCCCCACGGACCGCGCCCTCTGCGTGATGCCGCTCTTCCACATCCACGGCATCGTCGCCTCCATGCTCAGCACCTTGGCCTCTGGCGGCACCTTGATCTGCCCACCTGGCTTCGATGCGCTGCGCTTCTGGGGATGGGTCGAGCAGTATCGGCCCACTTGGTACTCAGCCGTCCCTACCATGCACCAGATGCTTCTGGCTCGCGCTGAGCGCAACCAGGATGTGATCCGCAACAACCCCTTCCGCTTCATCAGATCCAGCAGCGCGCCCTTACCCCCGGTGGTGATGGAGCGCCTGGAGTCCACCTTCGCCGCCCCGGTGCTGGAGAGCTACGGCATGACCGAGGCCAGCCACCAGATGACGTCCAACCCGCTGCCACCCGCCCCGCATAAGTCTGGCTCTGTTGGTGTCGGGGTTGGTGTGGATGTGGGAATTATGGACGACGCGGGTACGATCCTGGCCCAGGGGGAACGTGGCGAGGTTGTGGTGCGCGGTGGCAATGTCGTGGACGGCTATGAGAATAATCCTGAGGCGAACGCATCCGCCTTCAGCGCCGGCTGGTTCCGCACGGGCGACCAGGGCTACGTGGATGCGGAGGGCTACCTGACTCTGACGGGGCGGCTCAAGGAGTTGATTAACCGGGGCGGTGAGAAGATCTCGCCTCTGGAAATTGATGATCTTCTCCTGCGCCACCCCGCCGTCGCCGAGGCTCTGGCCTTCGCCGTTCCCCACAAGACTCTCGGTGAGGATGTGCATGCGGCGGTAGTGCTGAATGCCGCCGCCAGCGAGCAGGAGTTGCGCGAACACTGCGCCCGCTTTCTGGCCGACTTCAAGGTTCCGCGCCAGATCCACATTCTCGACGCACTGCCGCGTGGGGCCACCGGCAAGCTCCAGCGCATCAGCATGGCCAAAACTCTCGGAATTACCGTGTAGGAAAGCTTGGGCACTCATGCCCGCGAACCATTGCTATTTTGATGTGTACAGGCGGCGAATCCGCCCGCACACATCAAAAGGAACCGTTATGCACGCACCGCTTACCGACGAGCGTCGCCTCGCTCCTTATACCTCCTTCTCACGCGCTGAGTGGGCCAGGCTGCGGAACGGGTCGCGTCTGCCTCTCAGCGAGGCCCAGCTTCAGACCATGGTCAGCCTCAACGATAGCGTTTCGCTAGAGGATGTTGCCGACATTTATCTGCCACTGGCACGGCTCATCCAGCTCTACTATGAGTCCGCCCAGCAGCTCTACCGAGAAACAAGCGTCTTCCTCGGCAGCCCAGCCGAAAAGGTGCCCTATGTTATTGGTATCGCTGGTAGTGTGGCCGTGGGCAAGAGCAGCACCGCCCGCATCATCCAGGCTTTGCTGGCCAGCCGCTCCGTCGCCCGCAGCGTAGACCTTGTCACGACCGACGGTTTTCTCTACCCGAACCGGGTACTCCTAGAGCGCAGGATCATGCATCGCAAGGGATTCCCCGAGAGCTATGATCGCCGCGAACTCATCCAGTTCATGGCCGATGTGAAGTCTGGTCACCCCCGCCTCGCCGCGCCGATCTACTCGCATCTGGTGTACGACATCATAGATGATCAGGTGCAGATTGTGGATCGACCAGATATCTTAATTGTCGAGGGACTGAATGTACTTCAGCGCGGTGGCCAGCCCAGCCGTCGCCCACAGGTCTTCGTCTCAGACTTCTTCGACTTCTCGATCTACGTGGACGCCGACGAGACCTTGCTCCAGCAGTGGTACGTTGAGCGCTTCCTGCGGCTGCGCGAGACGGCCTTCCGCGACCCAAACTCCTATTTCCGGCGCTACAGCGGGTTAAGTACCGATAATGCCATCTCTGTCGCCCAGCGGATCTGGCGCGAGATCAACGGAGTCAATCTCAGGCAGAATATCGAACCCACCCGCGAGCGGGCCGACCTCATTCTGGAGAAAGGTCCCCGCCACACGCTAGAGATGGTATCGCTGCGGAAATTGTAGATTGCAAATTGCAGATTGGCGTGCCAATCTGCAATGGTAAAAATAATGAAAATCGCAATAGTTGGTGCCGGGGCCATTGGTGGCTACCTGGGGGCGCGGCTCATCTTGGCCGGTGCCGAGGTCACGCTGATCGCCCGTGGCGCGCACCTGGATGCCATCCTGCGTGACGGTCTGGCCGTAGAGTACGCCAATGGAAGCCGCGATCTGGCCCGTCCCGCCCACGCAACCGCCGATATGGCGGCGGCTGGCCCTCATGACGTGGTGATCGTCGCCGTGAAAACCCAGGCTCTGCCCGCTCTCGCCTCGCCCATGCGCGCCCTCTACGACTCCAATACAACCGTTGTCTACGCGCAGAACGGCATCCCTTGGTGGTATTTCTACCGTCACGGCGGTATGTACGAGGGCCGCCGGATTGAGGCGGTTGATCCCGGCGGCCAGATCGCTGCCCATGTCGAGATTGCACGCGTGCTGGGCTGCGTGATCTACCCGGCTGCCGCTATCGTCCGCCCCGGCGTCATCCGCCATATCGAGGGCAACCGCTTCACCCTCGGCGAACCCGACGGCAGCCGCAGCAAGCGCGTCCTGGCCCTCTCTCAGCTTTTTACCGAGGCCGGTCTCAAGGCACCCGCCCGCCCCGACATCCGCAGCGAAATCTGGATCAAGCTGTGGGGCAATCTCTCGGTCAACCCGATCAGCGCCCTCACCCGTGCAACCATGGACGTGATTCTCGCTGACCCCGGCACTCGTGCCCTGCTTACCGCTATGATGACGGAAGCTGAGCAGGTGGCCGGGGTTTTAGGCATCCACTTCCCGCTGAGCATCGAGCGCCGACTCAAGATGGCTGAGGATATCGGTGCCCATAAGACCTCAATGCTCCAGGACGTGGAGGCCGGTCGCTCTACTGAGGTGGACTCCCTTGTCGGTGCCGTAGCTGAGCTTGGTCGTCTTGTCGGTGTCCCTACCCCACACATTGACGCCATCTATGCCAGCACAAAGCTGCTCGACAAGGTGGTGTCTGGTGCGGGGATGTAGGGGCGGCTTGCAGGCTGCCCCTCTATCCCTGCCTATAAGAATGTGTGCATTATGCGCAAGATCACCCTGATTGACCGATTTCGTTACCGCTTTGACAACATCATGGCCCGGGGTACCAGTGCCCTGATCGCTTGGCTCGTCGCCGCCTCGCTCCTGCTGGTCGTCACCGTCGCCCTGACTGTTGTGCTGCTGGACGAAGGCCCGAGTGACCAGGGCCAGATCTCCTTCGCTCAGGCCGCATGGATGAGCCTGCTGCGCACCCTTGACCCCGGCACGATGGGCGGTGACCAGGGCAGCCCGGCCTTTCTCGGCCTGATGCTCATCGTCACCACCGGTGGAATCGTCCTGAGCAGCACACTGATTAGCATTATCAGCAGTGGGCTCGATCGGCGTCTGGAAGAGCTACGCAAAGGCCGATCTTTTGTCGTCGAACGGAACCATATTGTTATCCTCGGCTGGTCCTCGCAGATCTTCACCGTTATCACTGAGTTATCTATGGCGAACGCCGAGGAATATCGTACCTGTATCGTTGTTCTCGCCGACCGCGATAAGGTTGAGATGGAGGACGCTATCCGCGCCCATGTGGGCCATCCGCGAGGCACTGCCATCGTCTGCCGCACCGGTAGCCCGATCAGTATGCGCGATCTGGGGATCGTCAATCTGCACGCCTCACGCGTGATCGTTGTCATCTCCCCCGAGGAGGGCGATGCCGACTCGCAGGTGATCAAGACCATCCTGGCGATCACGAACAGCGAGCAGCGCCGCCCTGAGGACTACCATATTGTGGCTGAGTTGCGCGACCCCAAGAACCTGCCGGTGGCCCAGATGGCTGGTCGCGGCGAGGCCCACTTTGTGCAGATCACCGACCTGATCTCGCGGATCATCGTGCAGACCAGTCGTAGCACGGGGCTCTCGGTACTCTACCTAGAGTTGCTCGACTACAACGGCAGCGAGATGTACTTCTGGGCCGACCGGAGCCTTGCCGGTTTCACCTTTGGCGAGGCTCTCATGCGCTTTGAGGACTGCGTGATGATCGGCGTCTTCACCGCCGATGGACAGGCCATCCTATGCCCGCCTATGGATCGGGTAATCGCGCCCGACGACCAGCCGATCATGATTGCCCAGGGTTCCCATGCGATCGGCTGCACTACGCGGCCCGCCCCGGTCATCCCCGACGACGACATCATTGACACACGGCCACGCCGACACGCCCCCGAGCGCACACTCATCCTCGGCTGGAATACCCATGGTCCCCTGGTGATCCAGCGATTGGAGGGCTATGTTGCTCCTGGCTCGCACATTGACGTGGTCTCCGACGCACCCACGACTGCCCGTGATATCGCCCGCTCCTGCGCCCTGCTCAAACATCAGACTATCGCCCTTCAGATTGACGACTCTACGGAACGTGCCGTACTCGACGCCCTAGATCTGAGAAGCTACGACCACGTGATCGTCCTCAGCTACTCCGATATTCTCGACACCCAAGCTGCCGATGCACGCACTCTCGTCACTCTGCTGCACATGCGCGACATCGCCGACCGCATCGGCCACCCCTTCTCGATTGTCAGTGAGATGCTCGACATCCACAATCGTGACCTCGCCCGCGTCACGCGGGTGGACGATTTCATTGTGAGCGACCGCCTGGCCAGCCTGATGCTGGCCCAGGTGGCCCAGAACCCGCACCTAACGGAGATCTTCGCCGAGCTGTTCGACCCCAGCGGCTCGGAGATCCAGATGCGCCCGGCCCACGATTATGTGCGACTCGATGCGCCTCTGACCTTCTATACCCTTACGGCGGCGGCCCGCAAACATGGCGAAGTGGCTCTGGGCTACTGGGTGCGCGCCGAGGCTCAGCGTGACGACCGGAACCAGGGCGTCTACCTAAATCCGCCCAAGTCGCGTCCGATCACCCTTACCGAAGCTGACCAGATCATCGTGCTTACCAACGACAGAGGATAGAGGTGGCAAAGGGCAGGGGCGGGTAGGGGCGGCTCGTGAGCCGCCCCTGCGGGGGATGGGATGGGCAACTCGCAAGTTGCCGCTGTTATGCAATCACCGGGGCGATACGCGAGAGCTTGCCGCGCCTGGGGGTAATCTGGTCGAGGGCGCGCTGAGTCACTTGGTCATCGAAGGCAATCTGGGCATTGCGTCGGGCATCATCTGGGTCGAAGAGGCCGTGGCCCGCGCTGTCAAAGCTGTTCGAGACATAGGCGATGATCGTATCAGTCAACTGTTTCACGATCAGGCTGCTGTCGGGCAGGCGGCGTAAGAGCGCAGCCGACGGACCGAGCCGACGCAGCTCACGCTGTCCGAGGATCGCAGCGAGACGCTCGCGGGCGTTGGTAGAGTTGTGGCGAGCCGAGGCGAGCATAATTCGCTGGAGCCCAACGGGGGGCACGGGCGGCGTCGGCAGTGTCGAAGGATGACAGGCAGCAGTATCGAAGGCGATCTGCCCCGCCGAGCGCAACACCTCGCGTTCGTTCGCGGTTACCACCCGTGGGACGTGAAGCGTCGCTGTGATGAAGATATTCGACGGTAAGATTGGGCATTCATTGGGGGCTAGGCCAGGTAGTGCGAGGTGGCGGGTACCTCCCGCGTCAATCTGGAGCAGATCGCGGAAGTAGTGACCCAGTTCATCGAGGGTGAGGCCGCGCAACAGCACCATATAGAGCTTGCCCAGGTTCGCGGGCGAGGCCGCATCCTGAAGCAACTCCAGGAAGTGGAGCGAACCAAAACGCTCGTGAACGTCCTGGTAGTAACTACTCTGACCGCTGCGCTGCGCCCAACTGCCAGAGCCGATGGTGGCGAACTGCTCGCTCTGGGCACCTACCAGTGCCGAGGCGAAACCAGAAGCGAGGGCGGCCTTACCGGCACCCTCGCGCCCGGTGAGAACAACAAAGGGGTTCGTCTTTAGCGAGACGTAGTAGCTCGTGATGAGTGGACGGGGGAACGTGCCGCCCAGGGCATCACAGACATAGTCGAGCAAATCACGCTCACCGGCACGCGCCTGAGCGATACGATAGCCGTGTTGTATAGGGGCGTACGCCGTAGCAGGCGTATATGCCGACTTCCCCTGGCCTGCACCGGCCTGGCCGGTGGCGCCTTTGCCGCCGGCTCGGAAGTTGTAGGCGATCATGGTTCACCTTATACGAATAGAAGAGGCATCACCGATATTAAGCTCCTGGCCCGTGCCAGTGACGACGGCATAATCGCCGATCACGCTTCCGGTCAGGATTGCGCCTGTGATCTGGGCGCCCGTGTTGATGATCGAGTCGCTGATAACGGCGTTGCGCACCACTGCGCCCGCGCCAAGAGACACGTGCGGGCCGAGGACGGTGTTCTCTACCCGCGCCCCCGCACCAATGTGGACGGGCGGGACAATCACCGAGTTCGCAACCGCTCCATCGCGGTTGTGTCCATGCGCGAGCAGGTAGCGGTTTGTGTCGAGCAGCGCATCAATCGTACCGCAGTCACGCCACATGGAGACGATTTCGGTGTGAAAGATCTCGCCTTGTTCGATCATGATCTGAATGGCATCTGCTAGGTAGTACTCGCCCTTCGTCTGGATGTTATGCTCCATCATGAAGCCTATCGCGTCCATCAGGCGGCGGGCCTCGGGCACGTAGTAGAACCCGACCACGGCTAGTTTTGACACTGGCGTGCTAGGCTTCTCCACGAGCCGCGTGATCCTGTCGCCATCGAGGACTGCGACACCAAATCGGCTGGGATCATCAACTTCCTGGCAGTAGATGATGCCCTCAGCGGGGTGCGCGTTCAGGCGGGCCTTATCAACGCCCACCAGACCATCGCCGAAGACGACCAGCATCGGCCCATCGGCACTATCTTTGGCCAGATAGATCGCATCAGCCTGACCGCGCATCTCTTTCTGTACCAAAAAACGCAACGGCATGGTGTAGCGTCCACGCACGTAGCTCTCGATCTGATCGCCCAGGTAGCCAGTCACACAGATTAACTCGTCGATCTGAATGTCGAGCAGTTCGTCAATGATATGGGCCAGTACGGGCTTGCCCGCCACGCTCACCAGGGGCTTTGGCTTACTGTAGGTATGCGGACGCAGACGAGTGCCGAGACCAGCGGTGAGGATCATCACTTTCATGGGCTAATTCCTTGTTCCGCAGCCACATCCAGGACAGCCACGACCGCAGGAGCTACTGGTTGGTGCGGCAGACTCTGCTATTTCGCCAGAGGAAGCACCCTTCGTGTAGGAGGCGAATACAGACAGACGACGCTGTACGGACTCGCTGCGACATACCGGACATGTCACCTCGGCATCGTCCTGATTCATTCGACGAAGGCGATCAAAGCGATTGTTGCAGGACAGACAGCCGTATTCGTACATCGGCATTGCTTCACCTCAGAATGGACACGTATGGTGTCTGCTACGTTTCAAAAATTATACCATGCCCATGCGTAGGTTGTCGCCGACCAGTTTGACAATTTGGGCTGCGCGTAGTACGGGCTTCTAGCCCGCCAGATGCGCGTAATGCAGGCAGGAAGCACTACGAATTGTTACGCTGACCCCTGACCCCTGACCCCTGACCCCTGACCCCTGACCCCTGACCCCTGACCCCATGTCTAATACCCAAATTTTGCCCAGAACGAAAGTTCATGCTCTTTGGCTGCGTGATCGATCCGAGCCTGACTTATGAGGTTCAGACGGACGAGGATCTGGCCGAGGCTGAGCCGCTGGCCCTTCTGATCGAGGCGCAGTTGCTCGGCGAGAACCATTTCAAGTTGCTGAGGGGTAATATAGTTCTGCTCAACAAGGTACTCGCCGAGTACCTGGGGGGCGATGCGCAGTTGACTGCGCTCTTGCTGCTGCATGATCAAAGCCTGTGCGAGTTTACTTGGCGTGATCAACCCCTTCTTCAGCAGCAATTGCCCGACCCGCCGGTCGGAGGAGATCACGCTACCGGCTTTCTGGATGCGCAGCACCTCGTTCAATTCGTCGCTTGAGATCGCCCCGTTTGCGATCAGGATGTCACCGACCAGGCGCGGACGCGGCTTATCATAGAAGTGATCCGTCTTCATGCCGGAGAGCAGTTGCATCGTGCGAATCTCGGCCAACCGACGTTGTGCGATAACGTTGTTTGGCTCAAGTGCAATGCATGCTTCCAGATAAGCGATCTGTACCTGTTCGTTGTCGGGGGCCAGCACAGAAGCCCGCTCAAGGCAATCCTTCTGCTGGCGTGGATCGTTCACAAGCTGGCTCAGGGCCAGCCATGCGTCCAGACACTGGTGTCCCTCGATCAGGTGAGCACGCAATTTTTCTAGGTTACTATGGTTGGAGACGACAGTTTGGCATGGATGAGTGCATTGTTTCATCGCAGTTAATCCGTATCATGCTCGGGTTATTGGGTTGGATCTATCATTATACACCGGGGCGCAAGTGTCGGGAGGGGGCTGATCTTGCGTATTTTGGAATAGGATCTCAGGTCCGGATGCACGAGAGGAGGGTGCCAGTTTAGCTGGCATCCTCCTCTCGTGCGTTCACCATCTGCGATCAGTCGTCGTGCTTCCGACCACCGGAGTGACAGCGTACACAGTTGCTAATGTCGTTGATTCCCTCTTCACGGTGCTTCGAGATCATCCGGGCCTCGGCGTGGCAGCCGTAGCATGTGTAGGTCTGGTACTGCTGTGGCGGCGGGTTTGTGTGACACGTGGCACACGGGATCTGGCCTTTGCCTCCGTGGTTGAGCGGGAAGGTGTGTTTGAAAGTCGCACCCTTCCAGCTACTTGTTGTGTGGCAACTGGCGCAGGCGGTGCCAAACTGGCCAAGATGTTCCTGCGGCTCGGCATGGCACGCGACGCATGCGGTGGGTGTGCCCTTATAGACGTTGTTAGCGTGGCACTTGCTACAGACCGTCTTGGTGTGGGCACCGGTGAGCGGGAACGCTGTCTTGCTATGGTCGAATGATGTCACTTGGCCCCAGCCGCTGGGTGTGTGGCAACTGGCGCAGTCGGTGCCGAAGGCTCCCTGGTGTTTATCATCTTTCTGGTGGCATGCGACACACGTGGTGGGTGTGCCCTTGTAAACGTTGTTAGCGTGGCAATTGGTGCACACCGTCTTGGTGTGGCCACCAACGAGCGGGAAGGCGGTCTTGTTATGGTCGAATACGACCTGGCCCCAGCCGCTGGCCGTGTGGCAACTAGCACAGTCGGTACCGAAGGCTCCCTGGTGTTTATCGTCTTTCTGGTGGCAGGCGATACACGAAGTGGGTGTGCCCTTGTAGATGTTGTTGACGTGGCAATTGGTGCACACCGTCTTCGTATGGACACCCGTGAGCGGGAAGGCAGTCTTGCTATGGTCGAAGGCGGAAACCTTCTTCCAGTCGCTGGTGACGTGGCAACTGGCGCAGTTGGTGCCGAATGCACCTTGGTGTTTATCGTCTTTCTGGTGGCAGGCGATACACGAAGTGGGCGTGCCCTTATAGACGTGGTTGGCGTGGCAACTGGCACAGACTACATTAACGTGGGCGCCGGTGAGCGGGAAGGCGGTCTTGCTGTGGTTAAAAGTGATCTGCTTCCACGCGCTGGTGGAGTGGCAGCTTGCACAGTTGGTACCAAGGGCTCCCTGATGCGTGTCATCCTTCTGATGACAGGCGATACACGAGGTCGGCGTACCCTTGTAGATGTTATTGCCGTGGCAACTGGCGCAGACCGCTTTAGCGTGGGCACCGGTGAGCGGGAAGGCGGTCTTGCTATGGTCGAAGGCAGAGACCTGCTTCCAGTCGCTGGTGACGTGGCAACTAGCACAGTCGGTACCAAACTGACCGAGATGTTTCTTCGGCTCGGCGTGGCATGCCACGCACGCGGTAGGCGTTCCCTTGTAGACGTGGTTGGCGTGGCAGTCGGCGCACACCACCTTGATGTGAGCGCCGGTGAGGGCAAATTTCGTCTTGCTGTGGTCGAATAGCGCCAGATCTTTCCAGTCGCTGGTGACGTGACAACTGGCGCAGTCGGTACCAAACTGGCCGAGGTGAACCTGCGGATCGGCGTGACAACCCACGCACGTGGTCGGCGTTCCCTTATAGACGTGGTCGCTGTGACATTTGGCACAGACTACATTAACGTGGGCGCCGGTGAGGGCGAAATTCGTCTTGCTATGATCAAACGTGGCCTTCTTCCAGTCGGCGGGCGTGTGGCAACTGGCGCAGTCGCTGCCAAGGGCACCTTTATGCACATCATCCCTCTGGTGGCAGGCGACACACGTGCTATCGGCGATCTTGAAATCGGCCTGGGTGCGGGCAGCCGTATGACAGAGCCGACAGTTCACATCCGCGTGTTTACCTTCGAGCGCGAAGCTCAAGGCAGCATGATTGAAACCGCTGTAGCGATCCACACCATCGTGGCAAGACAGACAGTCATCGCCAAAATCAGCGCGGTGCGTGGTCATAAAGGCAGCCTGATAGCCCACGTGGCAACTCACACAATCTGCTGAGCCAAGGACGTAGGTGTTCGATGGGCGCGGAGTTGTGTTGAGGGCCGTGTGGCAATCAGCGCAGGTGAAGGTACTCCCATCACTCATACGCTTGTGGGTCGCCAGTGAGAAGCCAATTTTCTCGTGGGGGAAGTTGGCCAGATCACCCTTGGTGAGATTGGCGGTTGCGCCCGCATGCTCGGTGTGACAGCTCAGACAGGCGGTGCCATTGGTCAGCACGCCGTGGAGCGTGCTGGGGTTGGCAATATCAGCCTGAATTTCGGTGTGACAGGCGAGGCAACTCTCGGCCATCGTGCGCTTTTCCCAGGGGGCGTTATGGCATGCGCCGCAATTGGTGCTGAGGGCGGCGTGGGATGTCACCCCGCCAAGGGTGATGCCAACATGCGATTGGGCGCTGAGGGGGCCGGGGCTGAACATCGCGCCGCCACTTAGCAGGGCGATAACAACAGTGATGACGACGGCGATAAGGCCCGCGACCATGCCGAAGGGTGTAAGGCAGCCAAGACGACGCATGATGGCCCTCCCTCAGATGAAGGCATTCCCAGATCCAGCGACCAGCACATAGTTGTCTACCAACTATGCGCTGGTCACTCCATGATCAACCGTTGGCGTGGCAACGCATACAGTTGCTGAAATCGCCCATCCTGCGGTGTTCCGCCGCCACACCGCTCTGCGAGTGACACTTGTAGCAGGTGTAGGTCTTGAACTGCTGTGGCCCCGCATCCGTGTGGCATGTGGCGCATGGAATCTGCCCGCGACCACCGTGGTCGAGCGGGAAGGTGTGTCTGAAGACGACATTCTTCCAGCTACTCGTCACGTGACAGGCGGCGCAATCGGTGCCAAACTGACCGAGGTGAACCTGCGGGTCAGCGTGACACCCCACGCATGTGGTGGGCGTACCCTTGTAGACGTTGTTGGCGTGGCACTTCACACATGTTGTCTTGATGTGGGCACCCGTGAGCGGGAACGCGGTCTTGCTATGGTCGAATGCCGTAACCTCTTTCCAGTCGTTGGTTGTATGACAGGCAGCGCAGTCGGTGCCGTATTGGCCCAAGTGAACCTGCGGCTCAGCGTGGCAGTCCACGCATGTGGTAGGTGTGCCTTTATAGACGTGGTTGCTGTGACAGTCCACGCATGCCGTTTTGGTATGGGCACCCGTGAGCGGGAAGGCCGTCTTATTATGGTCGAACGTGACCTGATCCCAGCCGCTGGGCGTGTGGCAGGCCACACAATCAGGGCCGAAGGAACCCTTGTGTACGTCGTCCTTTTGGTGACAGGCCACGCATGTATTGTCAGCCATTTTGAAATCGGCCTGGGTGCGAGCAGCCGTATGACAGAGTTTACAGCCCACCTGAATGTGCTTGCCTTCGAGTGTAAAGCCCACCTTAGCGTGGTTAAAACCGCTATAGCGATCTACACCATCGTGGCACGACAGACAGCCATCACCAAAATCGGCGCGGTGCGTGGTCATAAAGGCGGCCTGATAATCCACATGGCAGCCGATACAACTTGCGGAGTCGAGGGCGTAGACATTTGACGGACGAGGGGATTGACGCAGAGCGGTATGACAGTCGGCGCAGGCGAAGGCAAAGCCAGCGGAGGTGCGTTTGTGGGCTGCCAACGAGAAGCCGAGCAACTCATGAGGGAAGTTGCTGGCTAGATCTGTCTTCGTAAGATTGGCGGTTGCGCCCTTATGCTCGGTATGGCAACTCAGGCAGGATGTGCCATCAGACAGCGCACCGTGGAGTGTCTTGGTGTCCTTGAGTTCAGCCTGAATATCGGTGTGGCAACTGAGGCAATTCGCGGCCATGGTGCGGGATTCCCAGGGGGATGTGTGACATGCGGCGCAATTCCCACCGATGGCGGCGTGGGATTTCACCCCGCCAAGGGTAACGCTCGCGTGCGCCTGAGCATTGAGCGGGCCAGAACTGAACATCGAGCCACCGCTCAGCAGCGCGGCAGCAATCACCGCAACAATCGCGATAGTGCCAGCAATCATGCCAAAGGGTGTAAGACAACCAAGACGACGCATCATAGCTCTCCCAGGACACAGTGTAGATTGCAGATTGCAGATGAAATCTCACGTCTTATCGCATAATCAACAATCTGCAATCGCTTTAACGGAGGAGCGTCGCGTAGTAGATCGCGGCGCCAACATGCACGAAAGCCAGGATGAAGAGGGCTACGCCAATCGGAATATGCACCGTATGCCAGAGCGCGAGGAGGCGGCGCGCCGTAGCCAGACGCTCGATCTGGCGTAGCAGGCTATGGCGCTCGTTGATCAGTCGGCGCAGTTCATCCGCTGTGGCCTGATCCTGGCTTCCGAGATCGTTGAGGGCGCGGTTCAGGGCGGCCCGGTCACGCCAGCTAATTAGCGGGCGGGCAATCACGCTGGTGAGTGCGCCACCCGGCGTGGCAGCCAGGGGCGGCAACCGCAGACGCGTCGGAGCCTCTCCTGGCGCGGCACGCGAGGGAGTGAGGATCTCTAGTCGGGAGGCTCCCGCCGACAACTGCGACTCCAGTTCGGCGAGGGTTACTTCGGCACCTTCTACCGTGCGCGGGATCGCCGTATACAGGTAGCGACCGATAAAGCCGCTGCCCACCACCACAATTGTGAGCAGCGTGATCACACCAGCCAGACCATTAAACTGCCAGGCGGTGTGGAGCAGCACCATATACGAGCCGACGATCCCGGTGACGATATGCCACTGGAGCCAGTTGCTCAGGCGCCCGATGGCTCGCCCGCGTGCGTGTTTGCGCAGTGAGTAGAGGGTCTCCGTCGCCAGCATCAGTACAAATCCAAGAATACCGAGCCCGTGGCCGAAGAGCCCGCTCGACGCCGGAGTGCCAAGGCGTGACGCCCACAGGTACAATCCGGTTATCGCACCAACCGATACCAGGGAAATCTCAATCTCGTAGGTGGTCTGACGTACCGGGCGGTTCGCCGTCGGCAGATCACGTGGTGGCTGCATGGTTACGCTCCCATTCAGCTGAGAAGGTGGCGATGAGTTGGAGAACGGCGTGATCATCCGCCAGCAGTGCATCACGGATAGGGCTAATGTCGGCTTCGGCGGCGATGAGGCGCTGGAGCGGGCGTGAGAGAGTCTGATCCCCCATCACCAGTGCGCCTGTGATCGTGCGATCACCAAGCATCAGCCGGATCCGGTTGACCTCGTGTCGTTCAACGACAACCCACGTTGGCGCGGCTGTGCGCCAGTTCTCGCTATCGCCACGGGCAATCGCCACCAGATCCTCATCGCTGCCGCTGCCGAGGGCACCGATGATCGTTGTCGGAATACCGGCGAGGAGCGTGACGTTCATCGCCACCATACGATGGTATGGCGTAGGTGTGTCGAGCATGGTGTTCGCCGCAGCCTCGCCGTGGGCGCGTGCCGTTGACCACAGCGTATCAAGACTCGCTCGGCCCGTGCTATCGTCGTGTACCTGGGCCACATCCCCCGCCGCCAGAATGTCGGGCACACTCGTGCGCAGGCAGGAGTCGGTCAGAATACCGCGATCAATGGTGATCCCGGCGGTGCGGGCCAGGTCGAGGTGTGGGCGCGTACCGATGGCGACGGCCAGGATCTGGCAGGGGATGATCTCGCCCGAGTCAGTCTCTACTGCGTACAGTTTGCCCCGCTTACCTAACGCCTGGCGCACCCGTGCGTGGTAGTGGATCTCGATCTCGTCACCGCGCAAGTACGCCTCAACCAGTTCCGATTCTTCGGCATCAAGAACATTGGCCCAGTAGCGGGCACCACGCAGCAGGTAGTGGACATTCACGCCGCAGGCGTGCAGCCCCTCGGCCAGTTCCAGGGCGGTGATGCCGCCGCCTACCACCACCGCATGCCCGCTCTTGTTGGCCTTGCGCACCAGCCGTTTGGCATCCTTCAGCGTATCGAGGGTGAACACCCCATCGAGGTCGCCGCCCGGAAAATCGGGGGCGGCTGCACGGGCACCGGTGGCGATGAGCAGCTTGTCGTAGGCAAGCGAGCGCTTATCGGCGAGGATGAGGCGGTGACCTGCAACATCAATCTGGGTGGCCTGAGCATGCAACCAGTGGATTCCGAGGGCGCGGAAGTCGGCCTTTGATCGCAGGAAGAGTTGCTTTTCCGGAATCTCCCCGCTCAGGTAGTAGGCCAATCCGGGGCGCGAGTAGTATCCGTCAGGGTCTTCAGAGACAATAGTGATGCTTGCCCCCGGTGCCCGCGCACGCAGAACCTCAGCCGCCGCGATGCCGGCGACCCCCGATCCCACGATCACGTAGTTTGCGGCCATATGGTAATCCTCTCTAAGATGAGCAAAGATCAGTGGTGGCAATCTGCCATTACTGACGTATGCTCACCCATTTGTTAGTGGAGCGAAGGTGAGGACGCCACGTGGACAGCGAGCCACGCACTGCCCGCACGTGAGACAGTTGCTATCAAAGATCGGCTCGCCGCGCCAAGCGTAGGCGCGCACGTCAAGGCCGAGTGGACAATTATATGAGCAGATCCCACACTGCACACAGCGCGCCGACTCGGGCAGCACATGCCCATTGGCTAGCACCTCCACACGGGTGAGGTCAAAAAAAATCGAGCGTCGTTCGAGTGACATAGTGGGTTCCTCGCGTTGTAAGTAACGTCTGATATTTCTTGCGTCAGGTCGCGCATACGCTATGGTAGCGCACGGTGCTTGGAATTTACCGAGAAACATGATCTCATGAGTAGAGGTTTCACTACTCTGCGGTGCAAATTCTTATATATAACCATGCTCCTTGGTTATGAACGTGATAGATGGTAGATCTGTCTGTTTGTAATGTGAACAAGATCACGCGAGATCGCGTACCCTGATGGATGTGCTTTATGAGAGATAACCGTAAGGAATCAGCCATCCTTCTTAATGTGTTTCCAAGAAGGTGGCTCTATGCTACAAAGAGGATCTGCGTACAGGTATATGAAAGGTTTTCCTCGTGAACAGGCGCACAACTCGTACTCTCGCCGCTGTCGTTGCGGCGATCATTCTGGTAGCTATCGGCCTTGTAGTGGCGAATCGATCCAGTAGCACAGGCACAACGACTCAACCAACGGATACCCAGCCGGCCAGTGCCACCGCCGGCCAGCCGGCCAGCGCCAGTGCTGTCCTGCCCGTCCGTGCCACCATTGCTCAGCCGGCCCGCGCTACAGTTGCCCAGCCAGCGGGCACCACTGCTGCCCAGCCAGCAAGCACCACTGTCCAGCCGATGAGTACCAGTGCCGCTCAGCAGGGTTCCTACCCGGTCTCTGCGGATCAGGCCGGCACAAGTGCCCTCGCAGACTCTCCCGGCGCAACGATTACCGGTGCCCCGATGCTGGTGAGCTACCAGGGAGCCATTGTCTACGAGGTAACTCTTAACACTGGCATGGTTTACGTGGACGCCACCAGCGGGCTGGTGGTCGCCAGTACTGCGACGAACTCCGTGATGAACCGTGCGCAGGGCGGTGGCGGTGGCCGTGGTGAGGGTGGTGAGGGTGGCGAGCATGAGGGCGGCGAGGGCGGGGATCGCTAAATTATTCGCCTTCAGTAGACCACAAACAAAGCAAGATGCCTGCGCATTCCGGTGCGCAGGCATCTTGCTTTGTTTGTGTAGTAGATTCTAGCCGAACCGCCCGGAGATATACTGTTCGGTACGGCTATCGCTCGGGTTCTGAAAGATCTGTTCGGTGGAGCCGTATTCCACCAGTTGTCCGGCGCGATCTTCGTCCATCAGGAAGAAAGCTGTGTGGTCGGATGCGCGGGCGGCCTGCTGCATATTGTGGGTGACGATCACGATGGTGTAGTGCTCGCACAGTTCAAACATCAGTTCCTCGATCTTCAAGGTCGAGATCGGATCAAGGGCCGAGCAGGGTTCGTCCATCAGGATAATCTCGGGCTCAACCGCCAGGGCGCGGGCGATGCAGAGGCGCTGCTGCTGCCCGCCCGAGAGCGAGAGCCCGCTTTGCTGAAGCTTGTCTTTCACATCATCCCACAGGGCTGCCCCACGCAACGAACTTTCCACGAGCGCGTCCATCTCGGATGTGCTGCCCTTCCAGCCATTAATCTTTGGGCCGAAGGCAATATTCTCGTAGATGCTCTTGGGGAAGGGGTTGGGCTTCTGAAAGACCATGCCAATCCGCCGACGCACCTGTACCGCATCCACATCGGGCGCGTAGAGGTTCTGGCCTGAGAAGAGGACTTCGCCCTCGGTGCGTGCGCCGGGAATGAGGTCGTTCATGCGGTTGAACGAGCGCAGGACGGTACTCTTGCCGCAGCCCGATGGGCCGATCAGCGCGGTGATCTCGTTGCGCCTAATCTGAAGGCTGACATCCCTCACCGCCCGGAAGGTTCGGTAGAAGATGTGCATATTGCGTGCTTCGAGCGCATACGGGTCGTTGTTCGCCATAGCTAGGAAACCCTCTTCGAGCGCAGGTAGTTACGGAGGATGATCGCGGTCGCATTCATAGAGAGGAGGATGATCAGCAGGACGATGATTGCCGCCGCCGCAATTGCGCGAAACTCGCCCTGTGGCCGTGCGGTCCAGTTATAGATCTGGATCGGCAGCACGGTGAACTTCGCGAAGGGGCCACTCGGGTCGGTGACAATGAAGGTTGATGCGCCGATCACGATCAGCGGGGCGGTCTCACCAAACTGAGCGTGGCGACAATCGGGATGATCAGGATGCCCACGACGATGCCGGCTGAG
>JBAXMH010000056.1:0-22086 GCA_037134395.1 Chloroflexales bacterium | reverse complement strand
TGAGCATTCTCACGAGTGTTTACACTGCCCATGTAAGCTGACATCGGTGTTTCAGAGTCATGAATGTTAAGGATGAAGTTGTTATGAAGGTGAAGACGAAAGTTAAGGCAGGTAGGCACAGGGACAAAGAGGACTAGGATTACTCTGATCCCTGTAAGCGCACCTTAGTTTCTCCCGGTTATCTATGTCTACCGCCAGCCAACCAATCAGCGGCACAGTGGCCCGCACTTCCTCCCCCGACTTGGCCACGCTTGCGTGGCCAATCGAGCGTCTCGCGGAGGCGCTAGAGGCATTGGCGCGTCAGGCGGGCCTTGTCAGCGGTGGTGATGATCAGGCGGTGAGCGTATTGCCGGGTGCCGACCGCGAGCGATGGGTTGAGGCGGTAGCGACGCGGCTGGGGGTCGAGGCGGAGCCGATGAGCTGTAGCTTTGATAGTTTAGAGGCGATGGTGCGCGGCGGAGGCCCGGCACTGCTGCTCCTGCCCGCCAACGAATCTCGTGGCGAGTACGTCCTGGCCCTGCTCCGCTGTAGGCTCCGGGCGGTTCTGATTACCCCTGAGCGCAGCATAGCGCGTGTTTCCCCGGCTCAGATTGTCGCAGCCCTTGGAGATGACTACGAGGCACCAATTCGTAGCCCTATCGAACGATTGCTACAGCGAACTGGCGTACCCGAGGAGCGCCGCGTTCGGGCCAGACGGGCGCTCCTGCGAGAGCATCTAGCCGATACACTAATCCTGGTGGGTTGGCTGCTGCGCCCGCCGCTGGCCGCACCCATGAGTGCGTACGCCCGTCACTTGCGCGTCGTGCGATCCGTACTCATAGTCGGAGTCCTTACCTTGCTGGTGCAAGGTCTCACCATCTTGAGTTGGGCGCTAGTTGGGAATCAGGTTCTAAGTGGTATCTTCACCTCAGCCAGTGTGAGCGCATGGGGATTGATCCTGTTCACCGCGATCCCGATGCAGCTTTGGCTGAGTATGTCTCAGAGCCGACTCGATCTGATCACAAGCGCGGCGATCAAGCTGCGGCTGCTGGCCGGAGTCTTTGGCCTGAACCCCGACATGGTGCGCCACCAGGGGGTCGGGGAGTTCCTCGGCCTCGTGATTGATGCCGAGACCCTGGATGATTTGGCGGCACTCGGCGGTCTGACCACGTTCACGGCGCTGGCTCAGATCGGAGGTGCGGCTCTTGTCCTTGCCTATAATAGCACGGTGGGGCTGTTCCATGTGGCGCTCCTTGGCCTTTGGTTGGCCCTGAACGTGGGGCTGTTGCTCTTACTGGTGCGGCAAAGTTGGCACTGGTTTGAGGTTCACCGGGTCATGACCGATGATCTAGTTGAAGCGATGGTTGGCCATCGCACCCGTCTGGTGCAGGAGGACCGTACGCGCTGGCATGAGGCCGAGGATCGCGCCCTGACCAACTACCTCCATTCCTCGACCGGCATGGACTGGACGAAAGCGATCCTGGCGATCCTGCCGCGTGTCTGGACAATCGTGGCGCTCGTTGCCTTATCTCCTGCTATTTTGGGAGGAACCGATCCGCAGGTTCTGGCCATTAGCCTAGGCGGCATCATCCTGGCTCAGCAGGGTTTCAGTGCGCTGGCCCGATCCGCGAATAGCATCGCCATCCTGGTCACGGTCTGGCGGCCAGTGCGCCCCCTGCTGCGCTCGGGTGCGGCCCCGCAGAATGGGGCACCTGCACTAGTTACGAGCACGGATAATCGTGAGCCGGGGCAATTACTGCTGATGGCCCGCAGCCTCGTCTATCGCTACCGGGCAGGAGCCGAGCCAGCGCTGCGTGGCTGTAGCCTACGGGTCGCCATAGGTGACCGTGTCTTGATCGAGGGTCCCTCGGGAGGGGGCAAGTCCACTCTGGCTGCCGTGCTGGCCGGTCTGCGCTCGCCAGAGGCTGGTCTGCTGCTGATTGATAGTTTTGATCAGCCGAGCCTGGGTTCGGTTGCCTGGCGGCGTCGTGTGGCAATGGCTCCCCAATTTCACGAGAATCACGTCTTCATGGGCACCTTTGCCTTCAATCTTCTGATGGGTCGGCGCTGGCCGGCCACGCCTGAGGATCTGGCCGAGGCCGAGGTGGTCTGTGACGAACTGGGCCTGGGTGAACTGCTTGCGCACATGCCTGCCGGTATGCTACAGCAGGTCGGTGAGACGGGATGGCAGCTCTCGCACGGCGAGCGCAGTCGGCTCTTCCTGGCCCGCGCTCTGCTTCAGGGAGCGCCCCTGATCATTCTCGACGAGAGCTTCGGCGCACTTGATCCTGAGACCCTTGATCTGGCCCTGGCCTGTGCGCTGCGCCGCGCCCCAGCTATGCTACTGATTGCTCATCCCTAGGGGTACCCGCTCATGTCGCACCAGTCAAAGCGTCATATTCCTGCTCGTATACTCTGTGTGTGGTGGCAAGCAAAGCCTCTTTCTGAGAGTGTCGCCATCCACGACAGACAGCGACGAGTGACCGGATCGGTGCGCTCTGGCACTCTGGCTGCCCTGGTCGCCCTGGTGGTGGCGCTGGGTGGGTGCGGCACGAGCCTGCCGCAGGGCTGCCCACCGGCATGCGTAGGTGCCAACCTGTCCAATCTCAACCTACAGGGCGCCCAGTTGGATGGGGCCAACCTTACCGGCGCGACCCTCGACCGGAGTGATCTGAGCAAGGCCAACCTGCGCGGAGCTGATCTGAGTGGGGCCAGCTTGCGCAACACGGTTCTTAGTGATGCCGATCTACGGGACACGATTATAAGCGCCACTAATATGCATAGCGCTAACCTCAATAAAGCGCAACTCGATGGCGCGATCATTGCCAGTGTCGATCTCAGCGGGGCCAGCTTGGTCGGCACCTCGATGACCAATGCCGGGGTGCGTGCCATCAACCTCAGCGATGCCGACCTCACCGGGCTGACAATGACGACCAGCGGCGGGCAGTATTTCGATATGACTGGGGCACTGATGCGTGATGCTCAGCTCACTGGTGTGGATCTGCGTGGTGGCTACCTTAGCGCAGCGGATCTGCGCGGTGCTGTACTTGACCACAGTAACGCCAGCGGCATTTGGATGAACCTGATTGACCTGAGCGGGGCCAGCCTGCACGGCACCAATTTCAACGGAGCTTTAATGTTCGGGGCTAACCTCAGCGGGGCTGATCTGCGCGAGGCTACCTTGCGCGGGGTCTACCTGATTGGGGCCAAACTCGGCGGGGCCGATCTGCGTGGGGCCGATCTGCGTGGGGCCATCCTGGTACGCGAGGAGCCCTTCAAACTTGGCGATGTTGGGATTGATGATCGAGTTGCCGTATTGAGCAGCATTCAGCGCGAGGCGATTGAAGTGGATGCCAACCTGAGTGGTGCGTATTATAATAGCGCGACGCTCTGGCCCACCGGCTATACCCCGCCCGAAACGGCTGTGCTGGAGCCGTAGAGTCATAACAATGCACTACAACCGACACCCTGAAATCCTCGTATCAGCTATGTCTGGCTTCGTGCTGCGACTCACCAGCATCTGTGCCGTCGCGCTACTTGCCCTCAGTCTTGGCGGCTGCACGCAGTTGACCCTGAGCTGCGCTCCCGACTGTAGCGGTGCCATCCTTTCCCGGCGTGATCTGAACGGGATTAATATGACAGGTATGCTGCTGCGCGACGCTGATCTGCGCGGGGCCAACCTGAATGGGGCCAACCTGACTGGCGTTGATCTCTCTAGCGCGATGCTGATGCAGACCAACCTGACCGGTGCTAACCTGACCGGTGCTAACCTGCGTGGGGCGAAACTCCAGGGCGCAGTCTTGGTCGGCGCTCAGCTCGAAGGGGCCAACCTGTCTGGCGCTGAGCTACAGGGGGCTGACCTCTCGCGGATCAACCTGATCCACGTCAACCTGAGTGCGGCGAACCTGAGTCAGGCCCGGCTGATCGGCGTCAATTTGAGGGGGGTAAAACTGAGTGGCGTGATGCTCCCCGGCGCGATTCTCGATGGGGCGAATCTCGATGGGGCCGATCTCAGCGGCGTGAACCTCAGCGGTGCCAAGCTCCAGGGTGCTTCGCTGGTCAAAGCTAATCTGAGCGGGGCGAACCTGAACGCGGTTGTCCTCTATGGAGCCAACGCCACCGAGGCGCGCATGGTCGGTGCAGTTTTGACTGGGGCAGACTGTGACTCGACCACCATGACCGGGGCCGATATGCGCGGGGTCAACGCGGATTCGGCTTACTTCACCGGTTCCAACTTGCGTCACGCTCGCCTTTCACAAGCGACCCTGACCTTCATCTCGCTTCAGGGGGCGGATCTCAGCGATGCTGATCTCAGCGGCACCAAGCTCGTTGCTGCGGAGGGTAAGCGCCCAGGTAATTTGAGCGGGAGCATCCTGGTGAATGTTAACTTCAGCGGATCCGATCTCAGCGGTGCCATCCTCAAGGGGGTTGATTTGAGCGGGGCCGACCTCAGCCGAGCCACGCTCAGCACCACCTCACTCGTCACAGATGAGAGCGGTGAACACGAGAAGACCTTCGCAGTCGATCTCAATGGCATCATATGGGACGAGCAGACGCACTGGCCAGCGGGGTTTAAGCCAGAGTCTTAAGATAAAGGTGTGAGGCATGTTTCTATTCCAGACGCTCAATGTCGCGACAATCATCGTCTGGTTGGCTCTGGCGATCATGTTCGCGAGTACCTTCATTCGCAAAGTGCGCCTCGATGGTATCGGCAGTGCTTTCCGGGAGGTCGTTCGCTGGCGCAATATGGGCTATTTGCTGCTGGCCTTAGCCTTCACCATCCTCGCACGCAGCTTAGTCTTCGTTCAGCCGCAGGAGGTCGGCGTAGTCATCTCGCTTGTCAGTTCCAACGGCTACCGTGATCGCCCCCTGCGCTCCGGTCTGCACTGGATCCCACCCTTGTTGGAGGAGGTACGTATCTATCCGATCTCATGGCAGACCTATACGATGTCACGCAATCCGGTTGAGGGTCAGCGCACGGGTGACGACGCCATCGTCGCCCGAAGCGCCGATGGCCAGGAGGTAGCGATTGATTGTTCGATCATCTACCAAATAATCCCTGACCAGGCTGTCCGGATCAATATTGAGTGGCAGGATCGCTACCAGGAGGACTTCGTACGTGCGGTGGCTCGTGGCGTGGTTCGCAGTATCACGTCGAACTATCGGGTAGAGGAGATCAACAGCGATAAGCGCCAGGATGTCGAGCGCCAGATTAACGATGAGTTGCGCACGCTCTTCCAAGAGAAGGGTTTCGCCCTCGACCGCTTCGTGCTGCGTAATGTCGCCTTCTCGCCCGAGTTCGCTGCGTCCATCGAGCGCAAGCAGATCGAGCTTGAAGGAGTTCAGCGGAGTCAGCACGAAGCTGATCAGGTTCGCTTGCGCGCCCAAGGTGAAGCTGATGCGGTTCAACTCAAGGCCAAGGCCGAGGCTGATGCGCTGCGCCAGATCGCTGCGGCCCTGGAGGGAAACCCCGGCCTCCTGAGCTATCGCTACATTGACAAGATCGCACCCAACATCCGCGTGATGCTCCTGCCGAACAACTCACCCTACATCTTGCCGTTGAATGACACTGGTCTGGCGAATGATGGTACTCTCATCCCCACCCCCACCCCTATGACTAGGCCAGGGGCAACCGAGATACCCGGTGCTGTCCCAACGATCACGCCAACCACTCCTATCCGTGTTGCCCCATCTGCAAATTAAGGAGATGTAACTTGGCCCTTGGGTTGTACGTATGAATATGTACACTGTCCATTCTGCTCACGTATGAAGGCTCTCGATCCTCAAAGTGGCACGCTGGATGATGCAGGAATCTCTATCGCGTACTCTTGGGTACGTAGAAAGTGGCGAGTGTAATATGGAACTCCTACTCGGAATTGTGCTGATCGCTGGAATCGCCTGGTACGCGCTGAGTCGTTCTCATACGCCTCCCCAGTTGAACATGGGTAACGCTCGGGATGCGGCTAGGCGAACCACCCAACAGGTTGAGACTACCTCGCGCGAACTGCTTGGCAAACTACGTGGGCGCTTTGATCGCACCGCCGACCATGAATCCTTCAAGAGTTGGGTTCTCACGCTAGTAGATGCCGTCCCAGGTGACGGTACCCTCGCCGCCGCCTTCCGAGCCTGGATTGGCGAACTGGCACTGGCCGATCTCAAGACCTTCCGCAAGCAACTTGCGAGCTTTTGCGAAACTCTTGACATCGAGAACGAGTGGCTGCACAAGGATCACCTGGGACAGCGCCCCGAGATGCGCCGTGCCCTTGAGGAAACCGTCGGTCTCTATGCACTGGCCTATGCTCGTGGTGCTGGTCAGGAGGGCGATATTGCCCGCACCCGTATCTTCCAGCGTTGGGTCGTTGCGCCCGACCGTATGACGAACCGTGATTTCGGCACCAAGCTGTATACGGCCCTTGTCACGAAGGGCTTGGCAACTCCGCCACCCGAGATGCTGCTCGCCCCCGAGAAGCAGCGTCGTGATTTTGCCAACCAAGCCATCCGTGAGGCTGCCGCCCACGACCCCCAGGCGTTTGACGCCGTTCTCGCTGAGATGCTGAACCCCACCCCCAAGGCCCCGCCCGCTGTTGAGACCCCGCCTCATCAGGTCGTCATTCCTGCCGATCCGTCCCCGGCTGCATCTAGTCGTCGCACCCGGAACGTCGCTGAGGCGTAGACTATGACCCTCCCGCTGATTCTGGTGCTTCTGATAGCTTTGTCTGCGCTGCTCTGGTGGCGCAGACAGGGTGCTGCGCCCGCCACAGCTCGCCCCGCCACAGCTCGCCCCGGCAGGCGCCGGTTGCTGCCGCTGTCGCGGAGCGAGCGACTGGCCCTGTGGCTCCAGGAATCTGCTTCTAGCAACGCCGCAGATCTCCCCCCAAATGCTGATGCCGAACTCGTTGCCTGGGTCGCTACGCTGACTCGCCCTGAGTTGCGGAACTGGGAACGTGCCGCTCGCGCCTTCTTCGCCGAGGCTGGGTTCGATCTAGCTTTGCTTTGGAGCCATACACTCGATCAGGATGCAGATCTCCGCGCTGAGATAAGTACTGCCGTGCTGATCTACAGCCTCACTTATGCCCGCGCCCGTCGCATCGCGCCGACAGTTGCTGCCGTTAAGGCACTACACCGCTGGCGGGGCGCTCCTCGGCGGGCGCGCCAGCGCCGCTTTGGTGACGCGCTGCACACCGCTTTGGTGCGCCGGGGGCTGCTCAGCATCAATCCCGATCTCTTCCTCGCTCCCGAGCGGCGGCGGCGAAACGAGGCTTTCGCCGCGATCAAAAACCTCGATGTTAAGCAGCACAGTGAGGTTCGTACCACGGTCGCTATGATGCTCGCTGGTACCCCGATCACCCCACTGCCCACGCCCAGCCAGCATGCGCTTCCGTCGCCCGTTGACTCTGAAACTGAGGCTCCCGATGGCGATCAACTTTCCGCACTCCACCCGCGTGCTGCGTAACGATGGCATGGTACCGGCAGGGGTACTCCTCGCCATGGCCGTCTGCATCCTCTTGCTCTGGGGTGCCTGGTTCGTCTTCGCCCGCGTGCCGATCACTATTACCTGCACCCAAGCCACGCCCACACGAGATGGTGCGGTCGTGGCCCAGTGCCCACCTGGCATGATCGGGCGCGTCAATCGTGGTGCCTCAGCGGTTATCGTGGTTACACGCAACGGTAACCATCAGATCTTCAATGCTGTCGTCCTGCGCGTGCCCGATCACTACATACGTGATGTCGCCCCGGACACGGTTGAGGTCTACCCCTTCCTTCGTGAACCTCTGCCTACCGGGGCCACCACAGAGGTGCGCGTCACGGTTGAAGAGGTCTCACCCCTGCATCTGGTGCTACGCGGCAACTCCACCTCGCACACTACGATCAGCGGAGTCTCCCGGCTATGAACGCCCAACGCCAGTGGCTGGTTCCCGAGCAGGTGCAGACCTCGGCCATGGACTGCGGCCCGGCGGCCTTGGTCTCCCTACTCGCCGGCCACGGGATCACGGTTAGCTACGGACGCCTCCGCGAGGCATGCCAGACCAGCGTGGATGGTACCTCAATTGATACACTGGAAGAAGTAGCTGTCGCGCTTGGCCTTGAGGCCGAGCAGACCATGCAGCCAGTTGACTTCCTGCCCCGTGCGGAGGCCGCCGCCCTCCCGGCCCTGGCTGTGGTCACGTTACCTTCAGGTGTGACCCACTTTGTCGTGATCTGGAGCCGTATCGGTTCGTGGATCCAGGTGATGGATCCAGCCGTTGGGCGGCGCTGGCGACGCTGGGATCGGGTCGCTCGTGAGCTTTACCTTCACGAAATGCCCGTCCCCGCCGAGGACTGGCGTGATTGGGCGATGGGTACCGAGGCGCATGCCACCTGGGGCCGCGCCATGCACGACCTCGACATTGACTCTGTTGCCAGCGCAGAACTCATCGCCCAGGCCGTCGCTGCGCCGGGTTGGCGTAGCTTGGCCACCCTCGACGCTGCTATCCGTCTGGCGGGTACCCTCGTGCGCGCCGGGGGCATCATCCGTGGCAAAGAGGCCAGGAATCTGATCATGGCCTGTCTTGAACCGGCCATCACTAGGGACGAACTGCCGCACGACATGATTCCCGCTCGTTACTGGTTCGCTCGGCCCGGCCCGCCTGAACTGGTTGGTGCGGAGGGTGAGGAGATGGTACTCATCCGTGGAGCGGTGCTTGTGCGTGTGCGCGGACTCCGCCCGTCCGATACCGCGCCCCCGGATCTTTCCCCAGAGCTGGCGGCAGCTCTCAATGAGCCACCACCCCAGCCCGGACGACTGGTTCTCCAGATGCTCGGGCGCGATGGATGGCTGCCCCTAGGGCTGATCGTCCTGGCCATGGTCGCCGCCGCCGCCGCCATCACCACCGAGGCGCTGCTCTTCAAGGAGATCCTCCAATCCAGCACGCCGCTGCTCCAGAGCCAGCAGCGCGGCGGTGCCTTCCTGGCCATTCTCATCTTTCTTGTCGCTCTCAGCGCCGTGGATCTGTTGGGTGCGAGCCTGGCACGACTGGTCGGCAGACGACTGGAGATACGCCTGCGCATCGCTCTGCTTGAAAAAATTCCCCATCTGGGATCGCGCTACTTTCATAGCCGCCTCGTCTCCGACATGGCCGGGCGTGCCCACGGCCTGCGCAGCCTGCGTACCCTGCCGGTCATCATCGCGGGAATCATCCAAACCGGATTCCAGATCCTCCTCACGACCGCCGGACTGATCTGGCTCAACCCGCACGGCGCAGCCTTCGCGCTGCTGTTCACCGCAGCCTTCGTGATGTGGACAATGGCCATGACCCCGGCCATGAGCGAGCGCGAGCATCGTGTGCAAACCCACAATGGTGTCCTCAGCCAGATCTATCTCGACGCCCTGCTCGGGTTGACACCCCTGCGTCTCCACGGGGCCGAGCGATCCATGCAGCGTGAGCATGAGCAGATCCTGTCGAGTTGGTGGCGGGCCGGTAGTCAACTGGCTTTTCTCAGCGCATCCGGCCAAGCTGGAGCCACCCTGATCTACACGATCTTCGCCATCGCCCAAGTGGTGGTCTTCATCAATGCGGGCGGCAGCAGCGAGCTGGTGTTGCTCCTGCTCTACTGGATTTTTAGTCTTCCGGGGTTGGCTCAGTCCATGACCGCCTTGATCCAGCAGTACCCTGGATTGCGCACCCGCGTCCTCACCCTGATCGAGCCACTAGGCGCACCTGATGAGGATGTCACAACGGATGACGTGCTCGCCGATTCTGCCCCAGCCCCCGGCGTTGGTGGGGTTGCTATTACACTCACGGATGTGATGGTGCAGGCTGGCGGACATACCATCCTTGACGGGCTGAACCTAACTATCACGCCCGGCGAGCAGATCGCCGTGGTCGGGCCGTCCGGTGCCGGGAAGTCAAGCTTGGTCGGACTGCTGCTGGGCTGGCACACCCCGGCGGCGGGGCGCTGCGAGCTTGATGGCTATCCCCTTGATGGCACCGCAATCACGAGTCTACGCCGATCCACCGCATGGGTTGATCCCGCCGTGCAGCTCTGGAACCGCTCGTTGATGGCCAACCTCACCTACGGTCAGCCTGATGGGATCGTGCGTCCGCTGGTACTCGAACAGGCTGAACTACTCAATCTGCTTGAGCGACTGCCGTCGGGGATGCAGACCCTCCTTGGTGAGGGCGGCGGCCTGGTTTCGGGGGGCGAAGGCCAGCGCGTGCGCCTGGGGCGGGCGTTGGGCCACCCTGGGCCGCGTCTCGTCATTCTCGATGAACCCTTTCGTGGCCTTGACCGAACCCAACGGGCAGGTCTGCTCGCCCGCGCTCGTGATCTCTGGGCCGGGGCGACCATGCTCTGTATCACCCACGATGTCGCCGAAACCCTGAGCTTCTTACGGGTACTCGTGATCGAGGAAGGGCAGATCGTCGAGGATGGTGCGCCTGTAGATCTTGCTGCCGATCTCACCACGCGCTACCGTGTCATGCTTGACGCAGAGGAGCGCGTGGCACGCGAAGGCTGGGGCAACCCCGCCTGGCGCCGGGTTCATCTTGCCGATGGGGTGTTGAGCGAGGAACCCGTCCCGTCATAGGCCGCATCAACTCAACCTTTCCGCAGAGCGACACCACACCAATGCCGCTGTGGGAGAGTCTGGACTACATCATGGATACCTATCATCACAGACGACCGCATCGCCAGAGCAGTTGGCTCATCCTTCTACTCATCGCCTACCTCGCCTGCTTCGCTCATCTCCAGCCCATTGGTGCGACGGTCAGCGGAATCGGTACGATTACCACGGTAGTGGGTACGGGGGTTGGGGGCTACAGTGGCGACGGTGGTTCCGCTACCCTCGCCCAGATCGGTAGTGTGCTCACTGGTCGGGCACTCACCGTCCGAGTTGATAGTGTCGGCAACCTTTATATCCTCGACACTCCCAACTTTCGTGTCCGGCGGGTGGACAAGGCCACGGGAAACATTAGCACGGTGGCAGGTAACGGGACGGCAGGCTATAGCGGCGATGGTGGTTCGGCCATCTTAGCTCAGATCAGCTCTGGCAGTTCCAGCATCGCGCTCGATAGCGCTGACAACCTCTACATTGCTGATACGAACAACTATCGGATCCGACGGGTGGACAAGGCCACGGGAAACATTAGCACGGTGGCAGGCAATGGGATAACGGGCTTCAGCGGCGACGGTGGCTCGGCTATCTTAGCCCAGATCAGCAGCAGCTACGGCATCGCGCTTGACAGCGCTGACAACCTCTACATTGCCGATGTGAATAACCAGCGGATCCGGCGGGTGGACAAGGGCACAGGGAACATCAGCACCGTGGTCGGCACGGGGATAGCGGGCTTCAGCGGCGATGGTGGTTCGGCTACCCTCGCCCAGATCAATACCATCGCTGGAATCACCTTCGATAATGCCGACAACTTCTACATTGCTGATAGGAACAACTATCGAATCCGACGGGTAGACAAAGTTACGGGGAACATCAGCACGGTGGCAGGCAATGGGACAACGGGCTTCAGCGGCGACGGTGGGTCGGCTATTTTAGCTCAGATGACCACACCCTACGACATCGCCTTCGATAGTCTTGGCAACCTCTATCTTGCCGATATGAACAACCAGCGGATCCGACGGGTAGACAAGGCCACAGGGAACATCAGCACTGTAGTTGGCACGGGAGTGGCTGGTTTCAGCGGCGATGGCAGTCAAGCTATGAATGCCCAGCTCAATTTGCCCAATAGCATCGCGTTCGATGCGACTGGCAACCTCTACATTCTCGATAGTAACAACAAGCGTGTCCGCAGCATCGCTCCTGGACCCGTCCCTCCGACGATTACCTCTGTCGTTGATCAGATCATCCCGATGAACAGGGTTCTCACCGCGCTGCCGCTGACAGTCGGCGACATGGATACTCCAGTAACGAGCTTGACCCTGAGTGCAGCCAGTTCGAACCCGGCCCTTGTACCTGTCGCCAACATCAGTTTTGGCGGCAGCGGTGCCAACCGCACCGTGACCATCACTCCGACAACCGGTCTGACGGGTACGGCAGTACTCACACTGACGGTGAGCGACGGCGGGCTGAGTACCAGCACCAGTTTCACCCTGACCGTCAGCGACATCCCGAACATCACCACCGTCACGGGTACTGGAGTAGCAGGCTCCAGCGGTGGTGGTGGCCTCGCGACGGTGGCCCAGATCGACGACCCGCATGGGATTACGACGGATCGCGTTGGCAACCTCTACATTGCCGACGAGAACAATCACCTCGTCCGGCGGGTAGATCGAACCACGGGGGTGATCACTACCGTGGCGGGTACCGGGGCGGCGGGCTACAATGGCGACGGTATCCTTGCCACCATTGCTCAGCTATACTGGCCCCGAGATCTGGCCTTTGATAGCGATGGCAACCTCTATATCGCCGACGAGAGCAACCACCGCATCCGGCGGGTGGATGCGGTCACAGGGTTGATCAGCACAGTGGTAGGTACCGGGACGGCGGGGTATAACGGCGACGACATCCTTGCCACCTCCGCCCAGATCAACTCCCCCCGAGATCTTACCTTCGATAGTGCAGGTAATCTCTACGTCATTGATGGCTATGGTTATCGTGTTCGGCGGGTAGATGCGGCTACCGGGCAGATCTCGACGGTGGTGGGTACGGGAACGTTCGGCTACAGTGGTGATGGTGGACTTGCCACCGCCGCCCAGTTGAGCGACGCCGAGGGTCTAGCTTTCGATAGCGCAGACAACCTTTACATTAACGATACCGTCAACCATCGAGTCCGACGGGTGAATGCGGTTACGAGGCAGATCACCACGGTGGCAGGAACGGGAGTAGGCGGTTACAGTGGCGATGGTAACCTCGCCACCTCCGCCCAACTTGACACACCCAGAGGACTCGCCTTCGACAGCAAGGGCTACCTCTATATTGCTGATGGTGTCAACAATCGAATTCGACGCGTGAGTATCGCTACGGGGATTATTGAAACCGTTGTCGGCACGGGAGTGGCAGGTTTTAGTGGCGATGGTCTTGCTCCCACCGCTGCTCAGATCAGTGGCCCTTGGGGCATTGACTTAGATAATGCTGGCAACCTCTATATCGCTGATGGTGCCAACAATCGGATTCGGCGCGTGATCCCTCCGCCATACGTGGCCCCGACGATCACCGCTGTCGCGAACCAGAGCATCCCGATGAACGGGGCGATTGCTCCGCAGGCGTTGACCGTTGGCGATGTGGGCAATTCAGCGACGAGCCTGATCCTGAGCGCGGCTAGCTCAAACTTGGCTCTGGTACCGACGGCGAACATCATCTTCGGCGGCAGCGGGGCGAATCGTACCGTCGCCATCATCCCCACCGCCAACCTGACGGGTACCGCCACAATTACCCTGACGGTAAGCGACGGTGAGTTGAGTGCCAGCACCAGTTTTACCCTCACGGTGGTTCCTGCGCTCCCGATAGTCAGCACGGTGGCGGGCACCGGGGTGTCAGGCTACAGTGGCGATGGTGGTCTTGGCACGGCAGCCCAGATTAATGTCGGGTACCGCATGGCGACCGATAGTGCGGGTAATCTGTATATCGCTGATGGTGATAACTCTCGGGTTCGGCGGGTGGATAAGGCTACGGGGAACATTACGACGGTGGCGGGGACGGGGACGAGTGGCTACAGTGGCGATGGCGGCCCCGCCATCAACGCCCAGATCAGTTCGCCCCAAGGTCTCGCCTTCGATAGCGCCGATAATCTCTATATTTCCGACATTTATAACTACCGCATTCGGCGGGTGGATAAGATTACGGGGAACATTAGCACGGTGGCGGGCACTGGGACGGCGGGCTACAACGGCGATGGCATCCTCGCCACGGCGGCCAAGATCAATGGTGTCCAGGGCATCGCCTGTGATAGCGCAGGCAACTTGTATCTTGCCGATGAGGGTAATAGCCGTGTCCGGCGGATAGACGCGAACACCGGAATCATCACGACGGTGACGGGCACTGGATGGGGCGGATTCAGTGGCGATGGTGGCCCCGCCAATGTGGCCCAGGTAAATTCACCTCAGGGATTGGCCTTCGATGCTGCCGGTAATCTCTACATTGCCGAAACCTCTAATTATCGTATCCGGCGGATAGACAAGGCCACCGGAACTATCAATACGGTGGCTGGCAACGGGACGCTAAGTTTCAGTGGTGACGGTGGCCCCGCGACGGCAGCTTCGCTCTACTATCCCTATGATGTCGCCGTAGACGCGAGGGGGAACATCTACATCCCTGACTGGTCAACAAGCCGCGTCCGGCGAGTGGATGCGACCACGGGGATTATTACTACGATTGTGGGAACCGGAGTGCCGGGATTCAACGGCAATGGCAATCTGGCCACGATCACGCAACTTAAACAACCCAGGAATGTTGCGATTGATACAAGCGGCAACCTCTTCATTCTTGAGCAATACGGCTACCGCGTCCGCCGCGTGACCCCGACGCCGAATGCGGCCCCAACCATCGCTGCCCTCGCCAACCAGAGCGTCGCCATGAACGGGGCCACGGGCGCACTGGCTATCACCATCGGTGATGACATCATCCCGGCGGCCAGCCTGAGCCTGAGCGCGGCCAGTTCAAACACGACCCTGGTGCCCGTCGCCAACATTCGCTTCGGTGGAAACGGGGCTAATCGCACGGTTACAATTGCCCCCACCACCAACCTAACGGGCACTGCCGCGATGACGCTCACGGTCAGCGATAGCCAGTTCAGTGCCCGCACCAGCTTTACCTTAACCGTGGTACCCTCGCTCCCGATCATCAGCACGGTGGCGGGCACGGGGACGTCAGGCTCCAGCGGTGCCGGTGGACAAGCCACGCTTGCGCAGATGACTGGTCCCAGCGACATCGCCCTCGACAGCGCGGGCAACTTTTACATCCCCGATAACCGCGACAACCGCGTTCGCAAAGTGGACGTGACCACGGGAGTCATTACCGTTGTGGCGGGTACGGGAATCCAAACCTACAACGGTGATAACATCTCCGCCACCTCAGCCAATCTGACCTGGCCCCAGAGCGTGGCCCTCGACAGCGCGAACAATCTCTACATCGTTGAGCACAGCGGCCAACGCATCCGCAAGGTGAACGCGCTCACGGGGTTCATCACCACCGTGGTGGGCACCGGGGTGGCAGGATTCGGCGGCGATGGTGGCCTCGCTACCGCAGCCCAACTGTTTAACCCCATCGGATTGGCCTTCGACAGCGCAGATAATCTCTATATTGCTGACCGCGACAACCAGCGTATCCGCAAGGTGAATAAGGTCACAGGGGTGATCACCACCGTCGCGGGTAACGGGGGATACGGCATCGCGGGTGACGGTGGCCTCGCTACAGCCGCTCAGTTGGCTCGTCCCGTTGATGTGGCCGTTGACAGTGTTGGCAACCTCTATCTTTCCGAGGCGGATCACGCGAGTATTCGCAAAGTGGACGCGGCCACGGGGACGATCAGCACGGTAGTCGGCACGGGCACGGCAGGCTATAGTGGCGATGGCGGGGCCGCCTCAGCCGCCCAGATCGGACCCGCCTTTCATCTGACCCTGGATAACGCCGACAATCTCTATTTCGCCGATCCGAGCAATCAGCGCATCCGTAGAGTGGGTGCAACCACCGGGATTATTACCACGGTGGCAGGCACTGGGAGTACGGCATATAACGGCGACGGCATTCTCGCCACGAGCGCCTCGCTGTACACCGCCAGCGGCGTGGACTTCGATAGCACCAATCGGCTCTATATCGCCGACTATGACAACTTCCGTATCCGCCGCGTGACGCCGACGCCGAATGCAGCCCCGACCATCACAACTATCGCTAACCAGACCATCAACCTGAATGGGGCGACCACCTCGCTGCCAGTGACAGTAGGCGACGACCTGATTGCGGCTTCTTATTTGACTCTGAGTGCGGCTAGTTCCAACCCGGCCCTCGTGCCGGTAGCGAATATCGTCCTCGGCGGCAGCGGCCCGATCCGGACGGTGACGATTACTCCGACCCTCTGGCTCAGCGGGACAACCGCGATCACGCTGACGCTCAGCGACAGCCAGTTGACGACGAATACCAGTTTCACCCTAACGGTGCGGCCAAATACGCCCCCGACCATTGCGGCCATCACCAACCAGACCATCAATATGAATGCGACGACCGCGCCGCTGGCGGTGACGGTAGGCGATGGGCAGACGGCAGCGAGCAGCCTGAGCCTGACGGCGGCCAGTTCAAACACGGCGCTCGTGCCAGTCGCGAATATCGTTCTCGGCGGCAGCGGGGCCAATCGTACCGTGACCATCACGCCGACCCTCTGGCTCAGCGGAACGACCACGATCACGCTGACGGTGGGCGATGGCTTGTTCAATACCAGCACCAGCTTCACCCTGACGGTGCGACCAAATACGCCCCCGACCATTGCGGCTATCACCAACCAGAGCATCGCTATGAATGGGGCCACCGGCGCACTAGCCGTCACCATTGGCGATGCGGAGTCCCCAGCAGCCAGCCTGACCCTGAGTGCGGCCAGTTCAAACCTGGTCCTGGTGCCGGTAGCGAATATTGTTCTTGGAGGTAGCGGGGCCAATCGTACCGTCACCATCACCCCCGCCACGGGGCTTAGTGGCACAACGGTGATAACGCTCACGGTGAGTGATGGCGCGCTGAGTGCCACTACTAGCTTTACCTTGACGGTCACTCCGATTGGCGCGACCCCCACATCCACCTCTACCCCCACATCTACCTCTACCCCTACCTCTGCCTCCACCCCCACCTCTACCATAACGCCTAACACGCCTCCGACTATTGCAACCCTCACCAACCAAAACATCGCGATGAACGGGGCCACAGGCGCATTGGCCGTGATCATCGGTGATGCGGAAACCCCGGCATCTGGTCTGACCCTGAGCGCGGCCAGTTCAAACCTAGCCCTGGTGCCGGTAGCGAATATCGTCTTCGGTGGTAGTGGGGCCAATCGCACTGTCATCATCACCCCTACCGCCAACCTGACTGGCACTGCTGTCATCTCTCTTACGGTGAGCGACAGCCAGTTGAGCGCCAGCACCAGCTTCACCCTGACCGTGAGTGCGATGTCGCCGCAGATCACCAGCGCCGCACCACCGACGGGACACTACGGTCTGCCCTACAGCTATAGCCTTCAGGCTACTGGCACGCCTGTCCCGAACTTCGCCCTGATCGCCGGCAGCCTGCCGCCCGGCCTCACCCTCACCACCGCCGGTCTGCTGAGTGGTGTGCCAACAGCCAGTGGGAGCTACGCGATCACACTTAGCGCTGCCAATGGTGTCCTGCCCAATGCGAGTGCCAGCTACACTTTGGTGATCAGTCCGGCACCCCTCACTGTCACCGCCGACAACCAGAGTCGATCCTACGGAGCGCCCAATCCGGTGCTGAGTTTTAGCGCCGTTGGCTTTGTGCTGGGCGACACGGCGACTACTGTTCTGAGCGGCACCCTGGCGATCACCGCCACAGCGGACAGCCCCGCCGGCAGTTACACGATCACTCAGGGCAGCCTGAGGGCCAGAAACTACACCCTGAGCTACATCCCCGGCACTCTCACGATTATGCCGATCAGCATGAACCCCTGTGCGGGCAGCGTCCTCCGAACCTTGCTGGCAAGCAAAGATCCGGTGATTAATCTGGCTAGCACATGCCGTTACCAGCTCACCGAGACGACGGGCAGCAACGGTCACCTGATCAACCTCGTTGCGCGCAGTAACCAGACAATTAACGGCAATGGCGCAATCATCGAGGGGAGCGGCACCGTGGGTATGCTCACCATCCTGGACAGCACCAATGTGACGATCCGGCACCTCACCCTGATTGGCGGGCGAGCCGTGGGGAGTAGCAGCACTCTGGCTGGGCGCGGCGGTGGTCTGCTTCTCTATAACAGCACTGTGACCCTCGACGGGGTGCAGTTGATTGACAACCGCGCAGCCCTCGGTGGTGGCCTCGCGACCGTCAATGGATCCGCGACCGTGATCAACAGCGTGTTTGCCGCTAATCAGGCCAGCGAGAGTGGCTCAGCCATCTTCGCCCAGGGCCCGCTCAGCGTGCGCTACAGCACACTTGCCGACGCAGCGCCCAACGTCGGTGCGGCGATTGTTGCCTGGGATAGCCTTGTCGTCGAAGGCGACATCATCGCGCACCACGCTGTAGGCTTTATCGCCGCCGGTGGCCCCGACAAGCTAGCCAGCGAGGAGGACAACCTCTTTGCCGAGGTCGGCCAGCGATCCCGCACCTATAACCCCGGCACCCGAATTAGCACCGGCGTGCGTAGCCTCAACGCCGAATCCGCCGCCGCGCAGTTCGTTGATCTGGCTGGCCACGACTATCGGCTCCGCGAAGATTCACCGGCCATTGATCGGGCAGCCGCACCGTCGGGCCTCCTCGCTGTAGACGCATACGGGCGGACTCGCCCCTTCGGCAACTCGCTCGCCGACCTGGGGGCTTACGAGTTCCAGGGCGATCAGTCCCTGGTGGCGCAGAAGCTGGCTCCACGCTGGGCCGCGCCCACAACTCCCTTCACCATCGAACTGCTCATCACTAATCGTGGACGCGCCGCTGTGCAGGGACTGGAGGTTCACGACACCTTGCCTGCCGGGCTCAGTCTGGTCAGTATCCTCGATGCGGGTGGACGCCAGGAGGGTAGCACGTTGATCTGGCCGATCTCTACCATTCAGCCCAACGCAACCGTGCGCCTAAGCTACCAGGCTGTGGCCAGTACAACGACCCTCAGTGATGGCTACGTGGTTCTCCACGTTGAGGATGGGAGTGTGGTAGCGCACGGACCGGCGGTTGACGTGGCGATCACCGCAGGACTCGTGGCCAGCCTCCGCGACTCGACGGGGCGAATGTTTGACCCCACCAGTGATGGGCTTGGCTTCACGGCATGGAAGGATAGCACCCTCACCTCATGGCCTACCGAGACGATGTACCGCCTCTTCGGGCCAGACGTGTGTGCCCGAGGGACGGGAACTACAGTGACGACCTGCGCACTCACGGCGACAGCTTCCAGCCAGAGGCAGAGCCTCCAGCGCGTAGTTAGCAGCGGGCGCACCTTTGGCATGGTTGCCCTGAGCCTCAAACTCTTCCGTGGCGAGACTCTCGCCGACGGGCGGCGGCTGCCATCCGACTTCCAGGTCGGAGCGACGACTGCCATCGAACTGCCACGCGACGTAGCGGTTGAACAGCTCATCAATCTTTACCAGGCCGCCCGTGCCAGTGCGGCAAGTCAGGCGAGTCAGGCTATTGCCAGCGATGGTACGGCGAGTGACTTGGTACGTGTATTGCAGACCAATGGCTTCGCCGGGCCGAGCGGCACTGATGCCTCCACCCTGCAAGTACGTGTACCCGGAGTTGGCGGCACAATCCTGCTCCCCTACGCTCTGGAGCATCGCGGGGGTAGTAGCTACTGGCTCTACGTTTATGACCCTGGGGCACCGAGCGATGGCGCACGTGTGGTCAGCCTCGACACCGTGGCCAACACCTGGGATTACAGCGGCGCGGGTGATCCTAGCGTAAGCTACCATGGCGACACGATGAACGGGAGCATTGTTTTGCGCCTCCTGAGCGCCGATGCGTCACTACCCCGCACGTGCGCCTTCTGCGCCCCGTCCCAGATCGTGGGGAACCTCGCTCAAGCGACTACCAGCATGTCTTTCATGCTGAGCGGCCCTGGCACCATGCGGATCAGCAACACCGCAGGCCAAACGCTCGGCGTGGATGCGCGGGGCGCCGTCACCGTCAATACCATCCCAGGGGCATGGATTGACCAGATTGACCCAGGCCCAGGCATCACGCTACCGCCGGTGATCTATGTGCCAACGGGTAGTGTTTACCGCGTTGTTATCACTAGCGTGGAAGGAACAGGGACAGGCGTAGCCTTGAGCATCATGGCACCGGGCATGATTGCCGAGATGGAGAACCTGCCACTAGGCGCGGTTGGCGATAGCCTTGGGCTGGATGTGGATGCCGCGATGCGGGAGATTCGCTTCAGCGCAGGTGTCGCCACACGTAGCGCACAAAAGCTCACCCTCGCGCTTGAGACACCTGATGGCAATAGCTATGGCTTCACCACGAGCGGTGTTGCGCTACCGCCAGGAACAACGATGAACCTGGCCTTCGATGTCACAAAGAACCAACTGACCCTCAGTGACAATGCAGGGCAGAACCTGCGCTACGACATCGTGCTAACACGGGTGGAGCCGGGAGGCGCGACGCAAACTCTTCAGCGCAACAATCTAACTAGCGGGCTTGGGACTGGGGCTACCCTTAATCTAGATGGCTGGACCGGCACAGACTGGCCACCGACCACAAACATTCTGCACCGTATGTTTTTGGCAATCCTTATATGCTAGGACCAATACCTTTCAAATAAGGAGTCCGTTGCCGCGCAGCCCTCACCCCCCAGCCCCCTCTCCCAGAACGGGAGAGGGGGAGCCGAACGCACTCTGGTGCGGAATCTCCCCTCTCCCCTGGTGGGAGAGGGGCAGGGGGTGAGGGGGAAAGGTCGGCATCTGACGGCTTATCTGAAAAGTATTGATGCTAGGACAAGGTACTTTACGGTTCAAGCTAGAATGTGGCATCCTGATGCGCTCGACCGGAAACCTGAAACCTCGCACCTGAAACCTTAGCGAGAAACCATTTCTGAGGAGATCCGTAGTATGGACGAAGAAGCACCGGCAGTGGACTTGAGTTCTGAGACAATCGTCGCATTGCTTACCACTAGTCTCATTGCCCTCGTTATTGGTGCGCTCGGTTACTTTATCTCAGCGTTCCTGGCCCGTATCGTCTTCAAAACTATCCGACGCTTTGCTGAACCGACAATTGCCAGCTTTATCAGTACCATCGTTCGGATAGGGGTGTTGGTCTTCACCCTTAAGATGATCGTTGACCAGACCGGGGCAGCCGGCATCCTGGTGATTTTGGTGACAGCGTTCACTGCCGCTTTCGCCATGGGCTCCGAGCGAATTGCCGGCGATCTCGTCGCTGGTATCAACCTCTTCTTCCTCCGCTTCTACCGTGTAGGCGACATGGTGACGATCAGCGAGCTCCAGGGCCGGATCATGTCCATCTCGCTTACCCACACCTCGCTCGACAACGGTGAGCGTGATCTGATAGTCATTCCCAATTCGGAGATCTTTAGCCAGACGATTATCAATCATACGGCCATTCCCGGTAGCATCCTCCGTGCTACCGTTCCAGTTGCGGGCGACCACGACCGGGAGGAGATGGTGGCGCGGCTTATGGCTGCCGCTGAAACTTTTGAACCCCAGTTGCGTGGCCCGGACGATCATCCGTTCGTCGTATTGGAGGAAGTCAGTTTCAACGAGGAGGAGACGATCATCAGTAGCTATGTTGTCTCTATCTACACCCCCGACTACCTTCATGCCATCAAATCTAAACTGCTCCTCCATATTATGCACACTCTGGATAAGGAAGATCGTGAACGATCTGAGTCAGAAACCGTCGAACAGCCATGAGTATGCGAGCGTCTCCCACCACGCAGGTAAGCGTTTTGTAAGGGGGTATGATGCCACCGCGAAAACCGCCTCCTAAAGCACAGCGTCGTGCACGCCCACGCGGCGCACGAAAATCTTTTCAGATGTTTACGGCCAGCGCAGTCACGGTGGTAGGAGTCGCCACGGGTGGCTTCGGCGCGGCGCCGAACTGGGAAATTTCCCAGATCCTGCGCCAAGGCGTCTCCACTATCGCGGGGGCGATGATGATCAATACGGACGTTGTAAACAAACTCCTCGCCCAGAATCATCTGCCCGTTATGCCCCCGCCCCAACCGCTCGCCGAGGCGTTCCTGAGCAAGCCAGCGATCAATGCTGATAGGGCGGTCAATCAGATCGCCAGCAGCATTGACAGTGCAGTTAGTAACACAGTACATGCGCTGTCTCGTTTGGGTATGAACAACGGGCCAGCGGCTCCTGGCACGCTGCCTCTCGCGGCGCAGGGAACGGCTGCGGCGCAAGGGACAGCTGCGGCGCAAGGGACAGCTGCGGCGCAAGGGACAGCTGCGGCCCAGGGGACGGCTGCGGCCCAGGGGACGGCTGCGGCCCAGGGGACGGCTGCGGCCCAGGGGACGGCTG
>JBAXMH010000055.1:0-22273 GCA_037134395.1 Chloroflexales bacterium | reverse complement strand
AAGGTTTCAGGTGCGAGGTTTCAGGTTTCAGGTCGAGTGCATCAGAATGCCAAATTTTGGCCTGAGACAAGGTACAGATCAGCTTTACAGTGTGCGTCGTTCGTCGTGGGCGCTTCAGCACCAAGCGACTGAATCCGCCACTACGAACGGTAAACCTGAAACCTGGCACCTGAAACCTTGCCTGAACTGCAAAGTATTAAAGCGGCACGTTATCGTCCCGCCGACGGGCCGTACGGTAGATCCGGTGGGCCTGACGCAGAACCGGGTAGATTGTTTGCGAGAGGGACTCTGCGGCGCGTAGGCGACTCCAGTTCGGCGCGACGGCGGAGATTTTTTGGTAGGCGCTGGCGTGGCTACCGGCAATCCGCCCGACCCTGGAGAGGCCAAGCATGCGGGCGAAAATCGGGAAGCTGTAGCGCAGATGGAAGGTTTTTGGTAGGTGGCATTTGATCAGCGGGTAGAAGTTGCTGGCGTCGGCCAGATAACCGCCGAGGCGCAGGCCCGCCGCAATCTCGGCCAGAATCATCAGCGGGTTCGTCACATGTTCGAGTACATCTACGCAGAGGACACAGGCATAACCCGGTTTGATCTGAGTCACGTAGCGCAAATTAGCGAAGGCATCGGCGCGATCAAGGGCGTCCTGGCCGGGGAATGGTTCGTAGACATCCACCTGGCGAGCGGGCAACGCCGCCGCGATCATGCGCGCTAGTCCGCCATACCCGCCGCCATAATCGAGGATCGTGGGCGCATCCAGATGGCGTAGCCAACTCGTGATCGCCTCACGATGCCCGCACGAGACCGGGTCGCGCTCAGTGAATCTGCCGTTTATCTCCCAGATCGGGTGGCGGTAGAAGGCAGCCATGCTGGTCGGATCCGGCGCACGGTTATCAAGCCCGAGATCGTCCCAGGCGCGATCCATGGCCCGCCAAAGATCGGCGAGGTTGGTAGGTTCCGTCGGCATCAGGGCGCTCTCCTCCGCAGCCGCAGGGTGCGAGCAATACGCCAGACGATCCGGCGGGCGAGGCCGGGATTGTAGAGGGTGGCCTGGGTATAGGCATCGGCGCGGGCATCGCGGGATACACTCGGCGGGTGGCGCAGCGGGAAGGCCGTGGGGTATGATCGCATCGCGGCGAAAGGGTTGTGCGCGGCGGTGGTATGTGTCCCCTCGGCCCCAAACCCGATATTGCTGACAAGATTGCGGGTGGGTAGGGCGGTGAGTCCGCCGTGCCGCCAGCAACTGTAGGTCCAGCGATGTCCCCACGAATCAATGTGTCCAGCGTAAACCTGATCGAAGAGTTGCCGCCAGTGGCGGGCAGCCCGCTTGCTTTCAAGGTACTGCTCCAGCCACGGGCTATCGTGCAGGGTTGGCCAGTCGGTCATCGGGCCATCGTAGTGCTGCCAGGCCCGACGCCATGTGGCCCAACCCCAGCAGTGCGGGTAGCGCGAGAAGCGATAGCTGGCAGGGGCGGGCCGTCCGCCCTGGAAGTCGTCACCAGAAATCGCCATCACTCGCGGATCGTCGGCGTAGCGCTCCAGCAATTCGGCACAGAAGGGGAAGAAACTCGGATCAGGCAGGCAATCGTCTTCGAGAATAATGGCGCGTTCCACCACATGGAAGGCCGCCGTGATCCCACTTTCAACCCGCTTTCTCAGGCCCATATTTGAGTCAGCGTAGATGCGGGTGATCTCACAGGGCCAATCAACCGACTCAGCGGCGGCGCGGGCGGCGGCCACCGCCTCAGGATCGCCCGCTCGGTTGTCACGAGGGCCGTCGGCCACGATGATTAGCCGACTGGGCTGGGCTATGCGCAGCACCTCGCGCACCTGCATTATCTCGGCAGGGCGGCGGTAGATCAGCAGGATGATCGGAATCGTCATGGCCGGATTGCATCCACAATCAGCGATGTGTAGACGAGTTTCCCGCCGGCGTTGCGCTGATCAAACCGGCGCGAGCGGCGAATTTTGCCGTCCGCAGGATCCCAATCCGTGGCGTGGAACTGTCCGGCCTCGTCGAAATATTCTAGGCGGCGCACGGTGAAACCGGCCTGCTCCAGCATGTTTTCCAGCAAACGGTACGTGTAGAGGATCTTGTGGTCATCGGCACCAGCACCCGTGCCGCCTGGTCGCACCGCTGCGATATAGGCCGGATCGGGGTGCAGGCCATCGGGTACGGCGAGGCGCAAACGACCGCCGGGGCGCAGGTAGCGGCAGCAGCGCCGAGCGGCATCCAAGCCAGCGGACGGCTCCAGATGTTCCCAGACATGTTCGGCCAGAAAGGCAGCGACACTGCCCTCGGCCAGAATCGTGCGCCAGTCGCGCTCATCCAGCAGATTGAGTGAACTGATGTCGGTAGGTACCCAGCCCGGCGGCGCGTGTCCGCTGGCCCCAATCACCAGCCGGAGGTCGCGGGCACGGGCCAGACGCCAGCGCAGGATAAGGCGTTTGATCTGATGTGTGAACATAATCGAGTTGCTAACCTCGTGGTGGGATCAGGGCGATTCGCCCGGTATAGTCAATCCGGTTAAGCAGAAGCCGCACCCCCTGAGACTCCAGATACTCGTCCAGCGCCTGGCGGGCACCGCTCCAGTGGCCGTAGTCATCAATGATCAGCACGCCGCCGGGGGCGATCCGGGGGAAGAGGTGTTCCAACTCGTGGCGGGTCGACTCGTACCAGTCGGTATCTAGGCGCAGCAGAGCAATTTGGTCGGGCGCGGAGGCTGGCAGCGTCTGCTCAACTTTTCCGCGCACGTAGGCGATCTGCGCAGCGGGGTAGCCGGTGCGGGCCATGTTGGTTTGCACGTCGTCCAGGGGCGCGTAAGCCCAGACCGAGGAAGGATCAGCGCGGTCGCTACGAGCCAGCCGGGCGGCGGCGGTTTCGCCAGTATAGGCGACATCGCGCTGGTCGGGCGGAGGCATGCCCTCGAAGGTATCAAAGAGCAGCAGGCGGCGGCACTCATTACCGAGCTTGCGCAGGGTATAGGCCGCCGCCATCATACTCCCGCCGCGCCAAACCCCGCACTCGACAATATCGCCCGGCACGCCTGCATGCTCCAGGTAGCGCAGCGCCGAACAAAGGGCGAAGATCCGCTCGGGCGAGGTGAGCGTATAAGGCCGAACTAGCCGAACGATCTCGGTCATCTGCGTATCGAAGTCGGGCGGAAGTTCCTGCGCGGCGGGCGGAGGATAGCGCACGAGGTCGAATCCCGTTCGACGCAACAGGGCGCGCAGCCCGCCAATCAGTGCTTTTGCGCTCATGGTTGTGTGCCTTTTAATCGCAATACCTTTCTCGAATAAGCCACCGTACCCCCTCACCCCCTGCCCCTCTCCCACCGGGGGAGAGGGGAGATTCTGCATGAGAAAGCTGTCCGGCCCCCCCTCTCCCGTTCTGGGAGAGGGGGCTGGGGGGTGAGGGCGCGAGATCGGCTTATGTGAAACATATTATCTTTAGTTGGACAACATCCGCGCCACCGCGTGGATTGCGGCGCGGTTGAGCCACCAACTCAATCCAAGATAGACCGCGCCGCCTGTAGCTCCGAGCAGGGCCAGCGCCGCGAGATCTGGCAGGCCAGTTGCCAGGGGCGCAAGCCCGAGGATCACCAGCAGCATACCCGCGCCGCAAGCCTGGGCCGGGAGGAGTTCGCGGACAAACTCGGTCACGGGCAGGCCGATCAGCCTGAAGGGAATGGCGAAGACCGGGTAGGACGTGGCCAGAGTGACGATGGCATAGGCGGTGGCCATACCGAAGATCCCCCAGCGCAGGCCGATGATGAAGCCGGCCACGGTGATAATGCCTGCGGCGACACCCCAGCGTAACAGCCAATCGGTGCGGGCGCGGGCCTGGTAGATCAGCCCGACAGTGCCGCTGAGCGATTGGAACAGGCCAACCGGGGCGAGCATCAGCAGGAGCGGGGCGGCGGGTAGCCACTCGGGGCCGAAGGCCGCACGCACCAGCGGCTCGCGCAATGCGCCCAGGAGAACGAAGATCGGTGTCGCCAGGAAGGCGATCATCGTCGCTAGTTGTATGTAGGCGCGGCGGAAGCGGGCCTCATCATCAATCCGAGACAGCACCGCGAACATGACTCGGTTGATCACCAGCGACAGGCTCTGCTGTGGGAAGAGCATGATCCGGTAGGCGAGGGTGTAGATGCCCAGACTCACGGCTCCCAGGTAGCGCCCAACCAGGGCGTAGTCGGCGTTGCGGATGATGTAGTTGGCAATGTTGAAGCCGACCAACCCCGCGCCGTAGGAGCGGATCGTCTCAATCGCGCTGCGCTCGAAGTGCGCGTGCGGACGCCAGGGGTTCGCTACCCAGGCCAGAATCGTCGTGATCAGCGTGGTGGCCAACGTCTGGCCGACCAGGCTCCAGACGCCCATTCCCGACAGCCCCATACCGATGCCGACAGCAGCGCCCGAAATGGCAGCGCTAATCTCGATCAGCGCCAGGGCGCGGAAGGCGATGGCGCGTTGGATTAGCGCGAGTTGCACCAGGCCGAGGCTAGAGATAATGAAGCTGAGACTCAGTAGACGCAGCACTGGGGTGACACCCGGCTCGCGGAAGTAGAGTGCGGCCAGCGGTGCGCCCAGGGCAATCAGCACCGTGCAGAGGATGCCGATACCCAGGTTGAGCCAGAACGTGCTACTCAGCAGGTTATCGTCGCACTCGCTGCGCTGGATAATTGCCGCGCCGGTGCCCAAATCTTTCAGCAGATCGGCAAAGCCGGTGACCGTGATTGCCATACTGAGCAGGCCGTAGTTTTGGGGGCCAACCAGCCGGGTGAGCAGCACCAGCGTGCCGAGCAGCAGAATCTGGCGACTTATCTGGCTGACAGCGGTCCACTTGACGCCACTCACAGCGGCTTGGCGCAGAGCGGTCATCGGCGCACCCCGGCCCTGCGGGCAGCGTCAAGGATGGCCCAGAGCCGACCAAGCTGGGTACGCTGATTAAAGTGGATGCGGGCGCGGTCTGCGGCAGCCGAACCCATTCGCTTGGCCAGCGCTGGGTCACGAGCCAGAATCAGCATCGCTTCCGCCATGCCCGTCGCATCACCCGAATGAACCAGCATGCCGGTTTCGCCTTCAGCAACCACATCAACGATTCCGGCGTGGCGGGTGGCCACCACTGGCAAACCAGCGGCCCCGGCCTCGATGATTGCGACTGGCGTGCCTTCCGAGTCACCAGATTCGGCCACCAGGGAATGCTGGACAAAGCCGCGCATCTGGGTCATCAGGGCGGCGATCTCGGCGTGGGGCAGAGGGCCAGAAAAATGAACTACATCAGCCAGACCCATCGCCTCTGCCAGACGCACACACGACTCGCGCAGCACTCCGTCGCCCACCATCGTCAGGCGAGCCTCGGGCAGGGCGGCGTGTACCTGTTGGAAGGCCAGCAAGGTAAGCTGAGGTGCTTTCTTATCAACAAAACGACCGACGGCCAGGAAGTGCGGCGGCGCATCAGCGGGATTGGCGCGCTGAAAAAGATTCACATCTGCACCATACGGCAGGTAGTGCAGACGATTACGGGGTGCGCCGAAATTGAGCAGGCGCGTCTCCATCTCACGCGAGACGGCGATAATTGCGGCGGCGTGGGCAAAAAGCGCGGGGTAGCGCGGGCCGTAGGCGGCGAGGGTAGCGCGCTCGTAGGCATCGGCCCCGTGAAAATGCACGGCGAGGGGCACACCAGCCCAGGCACAGGCGCGAAAAACCTCCGCGCCGGTGGGGCCATATTCGGCCAGCACCAGCTCGCAGCCTGCAGTACGCAGAAACGCGGCCAGACCGAGGTCGGATGCCAGACGCAGCGGATTGCGCAGCGGGCGTGGCATGGTCGCTAGGTGGTTGCGGGCTGCGCCGAGAGGCGGCGGCAACAACAGATGCCCTTCATCGCGCCAACGCGGGAACCAGCCGCCGTAGAGGACGCGCACATCTGCCGGGAGGCCGTGCATGTGGGCATCAACAAAGCTCTCCGAGAAACTGCCACGGTTGGGCCTGATCAAACAGATCCGGGGTGTCGTCACGGCAGCGCCTCGGCAATTGGGCGGCGAGCCACCATCAGGTAGATACAGGCGTCACGGGCGCGTTGGGCTGGCGAGTAGCAGGCATCGGCCATCGCCACCAAGGGCTGAATCAGCAGGCCAAAGGGCGCATGGAGTCGGGGCGGAATCGGCGCGAGCAGGGCATCTTGCAACAGTTGGATGGCCGCAGCGCCCAGGCCCATAATCCCCTCTTGGTGCTGAAGTTCCAGCCCAGCCAGCGTAATCTGGTACGCCAGACCGCTGCCCGTCCAGCGCCAGTAATCGGTGGGGTTAGGATGATAGAGCCAGTAGCCGTGAGTGGAGAGGATTAGGATGCCGCCGGGACGCAGGATGCGCTGGCACTCGGACAGATAGGCGGCGGGCGACACGACATGCTCAAGCACCTGACTGGAAAGGAGAACGTCAGCTGATCCATCGGCCAGGGGAACGCGCCCATCTGCGGGCATATGCAGGTCGGCCCGAGGATTCTCCCTCAGATCGACTCCGACGTAGCGGGCCACCCGTGGCGCAAAAATCGGTCGGTAGGGCATCGCGCCACAGCCGAGGTCAACTAGCGTTACGGGCGCTGAGGGCAACCAGGAGTCGGCAACGCGCTCGATGGCTTCACGCAAACGAATCAGGGAGTAATAGCGCGTGCTGGTGCGCGGCGGGTAGAGGCGGTTGAGCATAGTTCTGCGTACTCATAGAGGCAATGTTGCCCAGGGATTATGCACCATTCTATACATCGCTGCAACCGCAGCAAAAATCGTGCTACCATAGGGGTCGTTGCGGGGAGTCGAGGCTTTAGCCGGATAAGGCCGCCTAAAGGCTCGACTCCTTATTCATTACCAGTTTAGGATTGCTCTAGCAAGGCCATGTTGGCATATCTACGCGGCACGCCCGCGATGCTCACCCAGCCGATCCGTCTGCTGCGGGGCTACTCGCGGGCTGCGCTACGCGCCGACCTGATCGCGGGCGCGTCGGTGGGGGTGGTGCTACTGCCACAATCACTGGCTTTCTCGTTGCTGGCCGGGCTCCCGCCCATGATGGGCCTCTATACGGCGATTGTGGCGAGTGTGATCGGCGCGCTGTGGGGCTCATCGAGTCATCTGCACAGCGGGCCGACGAACACCGCGTCAATTTTGACCCTCTCAGTACTCCTGCCCATCGCCGCACCCGGCAGCCCGACGTTTATTGCCGCCGCTGGTTTGATCGCGGTCATGGCCGGAGTCATCCGCCTACTTATGGGTCTGGCCCGGCTGGGCGTGCTGGTCAACTTTGTCTCCGACTCGGTGGCGGTGGGGTTCACCGCCGGGGCCGGCATATTGATCATGTCAAACCAGATCGAGCCACTGCTCGGCATCACGCTCCAGAATACCAGCAGCATCCTCGCCACCCTACGTTTCACCGTGCTACAGATCAGCCAGACTCACCTGCCGTCACTGCTGCTGGGGCTCGGCACCACGAACCTGCTGCTGCTGTTGCCGCGTCTCCAACGCAAGCTGCCAGCGGTGCTGATCAGCGTTGTGATTGGCGGGGGCATCTCCTGGGGGCTGGGCATGGAGTCGCTGGGCGTGAAGGTGCTGGGCGAACTGCCCCATCGGTTGCCGCCCCTGGCGGCGCTGCCGGTGCTGAACATCGCCCTGATCGGACAACTCGCCAACGGTGCCCTGGCCCTGGCGATTATCGGTCTGGTCGAGGCGGTGGCCATTGCGCGAGCGGTAGCGAGCCATTCACGGCAACGCCTCGACAGCAACCAGGAATTTGTGGGCCAGGGTTTGGCCAACATCGCCGCCGGACTCTTCAGCGGCTACCCGTGTTCTGGCTCCTTCAACCGCTCGGCTCTGAGCTACCAGTCGGGTGCCCAGACCGGATTCAGCAATGTGTATTCGGGGATCTTCGTGCTAGTAGCGATGTTCGTGCTGGCTCCGCTGATCAGCCACCTGCCACGGCCCGTCCTGGCCGGTACCCTGGTGGTCACCGCCTACAGCATGATTGACCGGCATGCGATGAGGCGGATCTGGCGCGGGGCGCGGGGCGATTCGGTGATCATGCTGATCACACTGGTGGCCACCCTGGCCCTGCCCCTTCAGTTCGCCGTGATGATCGGGGTGCTGATGTCGTTGGGCTACTACCTGCTCAAAACAAGTGCGCCACGGGTACTGGCAGTGCTGCCCGATGCGAGCTTCCGCCACTGGGCGTATCAGCCCGGTAAACCGGGCTGCCCGCAGCTCGCGGTGGTGGATCTGCTGGGCGACCTCTACTTTGGCGCGGCTAACCACGTAGAGGACAGCCTCTACGATATGCTGATGCGCAATCCACAGCAGCGCTTCCTGATGCTGCGCATGCACAGCGTCCAGCAATGCGACATCAGTGGTATCCGCGCCCTGGAAAACATCCTGCGGATCTGTCGAGATCGTGGCGGCGGGATGTTTCTGGTGCGCGTGCGCGAACCGGTGCAGCGGGTGATGCGCAGCATCGGTTTTATTGAACTGCTCGGCGGCGATCATGTTCTGAACGAGGATGAGGCGATGGATAAGTTATTCCACCACGTCCTCGATCCGGCGATCTGCATCTACGAGTGTGAGCAGCGGATCTTCCGCGAGTGCCAGGATCTGCCCAAACGTATTTTGGCGAGCGGTGCGATCATCCCCGAGGGCTGGGGGCCACCGCCGCCGGTGCCGGAGCTGGCAGCACGCGACCTGTGGGCGCGACTGCACAGCACAACTCCCCCGCTGGTGGTGGATGTGCGTGAGCCACGCGAGTACCGCCTGGGCCACATCCCCGAGGCGCAGCTCATACCGCTACCGAACATTCTCGGCGGCCCCAGCGAACTGCCGCACGACAGGGAGATCATTCTGGTTTGCCGCAGCGGTCGGCGCAGCGTCCGCGCCACTGCCCATCTCGTTGCTCAGGGCCACGTGAACATCAGCATCCTCAAGGGCGGTATGCTCGCCTGGCAAGCGGCCTCGCTGCTGGAGGCGGTTGAGGTATAGAGTGGATATGCTTTGGGTGATATTGCCAGCGAAGCTGGCAATATCACCCAAAGCATACAGAGGTTTTTCGGGCCACCGCCCCAGATATGAGGCATTTATGAACGAAACGAGACTCCATCGGAACACCGGGCTCGATCTGGTGCGCGTCACCGAGGCCACCGCAATCAGTGCCGCCCGCTGGATGGGCCTGGGTCGGCGGGACGAGTCCGACCAAGCGTCCAGCACGGCCATGTTGCGTGCCTTGGACGGACTGGAAATGGATGGGCGAATTGTGATCAGCAAGGATCGTCGAGTAGATAGCTTCCCCGAACTGCATACGGGGCGCTCGGTGGGTACCGGGCGCGGGGTAGCGGTTGATGTCGTGGTTGATCCGATAGATGGGCAACGGCTGCTGGCCCAGGGCCGTAGCGGAGCCGTATCAGTGGCCGCCATCGCCCCACGCGGATCAATGTGGTCACCCAGCCCGGCGGCCTACATGGAGAAACTAGTGGTCAACCGCGCCGCCGCCGCCGCCCTCGTGCCCGAATGCCTGGACGCCCCCGTCGCCTGGACTCTGGCCCTGATCGCACGGGCCAAGGGTAAATCCGTGCGCGACCTGGTGGTCTTCCTGCTCGACCGACCACGGCACAGCGACCTCATTGACGAGATCCGCACCGCCGGTTCCCGCGTCATGCTCAATGATGACGGCGACATCGCGGGTGCGGCCCTCGCCGCCGCCCCCGATGGCCCGGTTGATTTGCTGATCGGAGTGGGCGGCTCTGCCGAGGGAGTGATCGCCGCATGTGCGGTAAAGGCGCTGGGCGGCGGGATGCTGGCCCGTCTGGCTCCACAGAGCGTGGCCGAGCGCCAAGCCCTCGCCGACGCCAACCTCGACACCCGGCGCATCCTGAGTTGCGAAGATCTCGTGGCCGGTAATCAAATCTTTTTTGTGGCCACGGGCATCACCGACGGGCTATTGCTGGAAGGTGTAGGCTTTGCGCATGATCGGGCCAGCACCAACTCGCTCATCCTGCGCTGCGAGACGCACACCCGCCGCCGGATCCACGCCGATCACCTGATCACCGCCGTGTGAGGATATAGCAATCCTAAACTGGTTATGAAAAGGAGTCGAGCCTTTAGGCGGCATTATCCGGCTAAAGCCTCGACTCCACGCAATAACCCCAAGAGGATTACTATAGGTTGTCTCACCCGCGCAGGACACTGCGCTGGAAGAGGCTCAGGGCCAGCCAGATGCCGAGAACGGCGAAGAGCAGCACAACGGCAAAGCTGAGGTAGAGGGGAATAGTCGGATCCGCGCCGAAGGCCATAGCCCGCACCGCGTCAATGACGTAGGTGGTGGGATTGAGCAATACGATCACCCGCATCCAGCCCGGCAGCACGCTGAGGGGGTAGAGTGCGTTTGAGGCAAAGAGCAGCGGCAAGTTGAAGAGGAAGATCATACCGTGGTAGCCGCCAATCGAGCGTGACACGGCGGCTACGGCCAGGGCCAGACCACTGAAACCGATGGCGAAGAGGGCCAGCAGCAACATCGCAATAAGCCAGCCCAGGGGGTTTACGGCGAGGCGCGCACCCATAAGCGTGCCGACTACCAGCATAATCGTCGCCTGGATCAGCGCCTTTGTCGCGGTGCTGGTGGCATTCCCGAGCAGGATGCTCAGGCGAGGAATGGGTGCGGCCAGGTACTCCTTCGTGATCCCGCGCAGCCGCTCGTCAAGCAGCACCATTCCGCCGCCCACTGCGCCGCCAAGGGCGCTCAACGCGATGATGCCGGGCAGGATGTAGGACATGTAGTCGTTCCCGCCCACATTTCCCACCATCCCGCGCATACCGACCCCAAACAGCACCACCCACAGCACCGATTGGAGTGCCAGGCCGAAGAGTTCCCCGACGCTGTGCCAAAACTTGGTCATATGCTTCGACCAAATCACGTAGGTCGCGTACATCGCACCACCCCCGATACCAATGCAAAGACAAGGTTTCAGGTGCCAGGTTTCAGGCTGTTCTGAACCATGTCAAAGTGTAAAATATGCGCGATTCAGTGACTCAGTGCCTCAGCGCCTCAGTGATCTAATCTCTGAGCGCCCGACCGGTATAGTGCAAAAATACGTCGCCGAGGCTTGGCCGCGCCACCGTGACATCTTCGACCTGATAGCCGTTGCCGCTGCTTACCCCCAGAATCTCCACCAAGCGACGGCTGCCGCTATCCACATAGACTGAGATGTTACTGCTATCGCTGTCGGACTCGACCCGCTCAACAAACGGCATTGCAGTGATCGTTGCGACAAAGTGACGAGAGTCTCCATCGCCGCGCACGCGGATCACGTCGGCTCCGAGCTGCGCCACCAGATCGGTGGGTGTACCTTGTGCCACCAGTTTGCCGTGGTCAACAATCCCCACCTGACTGGCCAGAGCTTCTGCCTCCTCCATGTAGTGCGTTGTCAGCAGCAGCGTCAGACCCTGCTGGCGGTTCAGATCACGGATATAGCTCCAGATACCGGCGCGGTTTTGCGGATCGAGGCCCTGAGTCGGCTCATCGAGAAAAAGGACGGTTGGATCCGTCATCAGACCACGGGCCAGCTCCAGGCGACGCTTCATGCCGCCCGAGTAGGTCTTCACGATGCGGTCAATCGCCTCGCCCAGCTGCACAAGATCAACCAGATCCGTGATCCGCTTGCGCCGAAGTTCGCCGCTCTGCCGATAGAGTCGGCCATGAATATCAAGAACCTGCCGCCCCGTCAGATCCTGATCAAGAACAATATCCTGGAAGGTCACACCGATCCGACGGCGCACCTGCTCGGCCTGACGCAGCACATCGCAGCCAGCCACCCGCGCTTCACCAGAGGTTGGCCGCACGAGGGTTGTCAGCATATTGATCGTGGTCGTCTTCCCCGCACCGTTTGGCCCGAGCATCGCGTAGATTGTGCCAGAGGCTACCTGAAGATCAATCCCATCAACCGCCGTCAGATCACCGTAGCGCTTCACGAGGCTGCGAGCCTCGATAGCCAATTCACTCATTTCTACCCTCTATTCGTGTTGCGCAGGGGAGTCATTGGAGGCAACGTGATGTGTACTCTTAGGGGACGAAGGCGTAGAGCGAGCGGCGATTAGCCGATCAACCCAGGTAATCTCCGCATCAAGGTGGAGCAGATGATGCTCAATCACCGCCGTGTGCGAGATCGGCAGTTTCTCGTGCAGTACCTCAAGGCGGGCGCGATGGGATTGGATCGCCTCACGTCGGGCATTAAGCAGGCGCAGACTCTCCTCCGCCGCAAGTTGGTGTTCAAAGATCGCGCCAATATCCTCGGCGTAGACCGGAGGTACGTAGGTTGACAAGTTCTGTCGGAGCAAATCCTGAAAATGTACCTCACCCGCCGGAGTAATCCGGTAAACCCGCCGCTCAGGCCGATTGCCCTCACGCTCAATCTCCTCGGCCACATACCCGTCACGACAGAGCTTATCGAGCAGGTAGTACGCGGTTGATCGCTTCAGGTCAACACAAAAGTCCATCTGCTGATCGATAAACTCGTTCAGTTGATAGCCGTGCATCTCCTGGGCACGTAAGAGACCGAGCAGCAGTAGATGGCGATCAATGGTCATACGCACACATCCCTCAGTTGAATAATCAGAACTGAGTATATCTCTAGGCCGCTCTCTTGTCAAACGGTCATGCGTGTTACGCTGAGCAAAGTGAAGCGTCCCGGCGATGATGATGCTCACCGGGACGCTTCACTTTGCTCAGCGTGACATTAATGCTGCACTCGTCGTCACCCGGTAGCAGGGGTGGGCTGCGGTTCCGGCGGTTGCGGGTTCGGGTCAGCGGTGGGTTGCGGGTTTGGGTCAGCGGTGGGTTGCGTGTTCGGGTCAGCGGTGGGTTGCGAGTTTGGGTCACCTGGTGTAGGAATACCTGTCGGCGAGACAGGCGCGGAGTGTGGTTTCCCATCCGGGCCAAGATCAGCCGGGTTCATCTCGAAGATATTTGGCCAGGGCCGAAACTTCGTGACAAACTTCTCCTGATCGATCACTTGGCCATTCTGCTTCACAATGCGCGTAAAGTTAATCTGCATGCCGCCACGGGCAGTATCGCTCTGGTGCCTTGTACCGGGCCGAATCTTCGGCTCGGCCACATACACCGGCTCGGAGGGCGCAGACACTCGGTCGGTGGTGGTGGGGCCATCAAGCAGCACCTGGCGACCCGTATCGGTGCCATAGATCCGCACCTCGGCGAGAGTACGCGCCGTATCAACGGAAGTCTGGATCAGCAGCCAGTGGCCGGTATCGTTAAGGAACTTAAAGTCTGGCCCGCCGGTGAAGATCGTCGCATCCATCCCTGGGCCGTTGCCATAGCTCCCAAAGGCGTACTTGTTGTACCAACTGATATAGAACGAGTGGCCCCAGCGCTCGGTGATCGGCAGTCCGGCCCAGAAGGCAGCGCGGAACACCGTCGTGGAGTCCTGGCAGATGCCGCCGCCCCACTCAAGCTGGGTGCGGTTTCTAATAATGGCGTAGCCCTCAACAAAGCCATTGGCGGCGTTGATATTGCCAACGGTGTTATTGAACGAGAACTCCTCGCCGGGGGCAAGAAGGACGCCCTGGAGCAGGGCCATACCCGCTTTAATGTTCGTGATGCGATAGGCAGCCGAGCCGGTGAAGTCGCTCTGGCCAACTGAGAGCAACTGGTCAATACCGAGCTGGTTGAGATTTGCCTGCGTGATGGGGGAGGGCAGATCCGCAAAGGGCAGGGTCAGCACGCGCTGCGAACCGGAGTCCTTGAACGCGGCGGTGACGAGATCCACGGCGCGAGCCACATCAACACGCTTACCGGATTTACCCTCGCGGATAATCTGTAGGTCGCCGCCATTCCAACTAACACGTGGGTTCGCGCTCTTCTGCTCAGTGGCGTCAGCGATAGCGGTAATCTTCTGGCGAATCTGGTCGGCGTCTAGGTTGACGGTGAGCGCATCACCGTCGCCGTCAGTAACTCGCTCAACCCGCACGAGACGGGCAAGGTCGTCTAGCGACCACGTGAAGCTCTGGTCTCCGGCGTCAAGTGTCATCGGGCCAGCGAGGATGTGAAAAATCTGCTGCTGGGCAGCCTGGACGGCACCATCGTTCAGGCGAGGTTGAAGCTGTCGGGTGCGCAGGGCAATCTGCTGCGGGGAGAGATCTTGAAGGGCGGCGGTAATCTCTTGCAGCGTATCGTCCATCATAAGCTGCTGTCCGAACACCGAGGGCCGCACATTAATCAACGTACCCTCAAGCTCAAGACGGGCGTCAACAGCGGGCTGATCCACCCCGGTTGCATGTCCAACCAGGTAGCGCTGCATCGCATCCTGGTTAATCGTCACATGGAGAGGCAGTTCAAGGCCATTTTGCCACACTGCGGCGACCTCGCGCAGATTGCCGAAGAGACCACCTTCGCGGCCAGCGGCGTAGGCGGAGCTGATAGCACTATCAATCTCAAGCTGCACGCCGATCTCGGACACCGTTGGTGTCCAGATCTGGTTGCCATACGTGAGAGTGAGAGGCTGCGCGAGGAAGGGCGAGAATCGCGCCTCAAGAGCCTGCCGAGCCTCAGCCGGCGTCATCTCACCCACAGACACGCCGCGAATAGCGACGTTCGGATAGATTTTGCCTGCATAGCTGCGATCAAAGAGATAGAGGGCACCACCAATGCCGCCGATCACCAGGAGAAAGAGGGCCGTCAGGGCGAGCCATGCCCAACGCACCCAAGATCGTGGGCCGCGTGCCCATAATCTGGATGTACGTGGAGATGGCCCCCCCCCTTCGGCAAGGCCAGATGATGGGCCAAGGGGCGAGGAATGGTCAACCGACACCAGAACCTCCTCAAAGAAGAATTGATGATTTTGTGACACGAACACTTATTTGTCACTATAACCGTGTGTCACAGTGGTGTCAATGAGCGTGAGATGACAGGCAAGCGTGAGTGAATCCCTATCTACGATGTTGTGCAATATAATAAGAATCTGCCACCTATTGCGTACTTGGGAGTCTCAATGCTACCTGTGATGATCGCCGGACTTGGCACGTACCTGCCCGATCACGTCGTAACCAGCGCCGAGCTTGAGGGTATCTGGGGCCTTGAACCAGGATGGATCATGCGCGTCGCCGGAATCCGCGAGCGGCGCTACGCCAGCCACGAGACGGTTGCCCGTATGGCTGCTGCCGCCGGAAGGCGTGCTCTCGCCGCCGCTGGTATGTCCGAGTCCGATCTCGACCTGATCATCGCCGCGTCGAGCGCGCCGCAGCAGACGATACCCTGTACCGCCGCCTTTATTCAGCGCGAACTGGGTGCCCCCGATGGTGCGAGTGCGTGCTTCGACGTAAATGCCACCTGTCTGAGTTTCCTCCTGGCCATGCAGAGCGCCGCGCATATGCTGGCCGCCGGGAGCTATCGCGCTGCCCTGGTGGTGAGCAGCGAGATCGGTGGTCGTTCGCGCAACCCGGCTGAACCGGCCAGCGCCTGTCTCTTCGGCGACGCCGCTGTCGCCGCCGTGCTGGTGCGCGCCCCCGAAGGCAGCGCGAGCCGCGTTGTCTGGGGGCAGTTCGCCACCTATAGCAGCGGTGCCGACCTGACAGTCATCCCCGGTGGTGGCTCGCTGCATCACCCGAACGACCCAGCCACCACGCCGGATATGAATATGTTCCACATGGACGGCGTGGGCGTCTTCCGCCGTGCGGCGAAGGTGCTTGGCCCCTTCGTTGATAGCTTTCTCGCCAGGGCTGGCTGGACGCACGAGGATGTGGATGTAGTGGTGCCTCATCAGGCCAGCCGCCACGGTGTGGAATTGGTCAGCACTCGGCTGGGATTTCGTGCTGATCAGGTGGTGACCAACTTGATCGAACGCGGCAACTGCGTGGCCGCCTCCATCCCGCTGGCCCTGGCCGAGTCGGTGGACAGCGGGCGCATCCGCCGGGGCCAGCGGGTGATGCTGCTGGGTACGGGTGCGGGGATGACGTTGGGGGCGATTGGGCTGGTGTTTTGATCGGTGCAACCTCTATGATACTGGCACTCCTGTACCTTCTTGATCGCGCATTACGCCTGCTCGCACTGCGCGATTTCTTCCGCCGCCCGCCTCCACCCGATCCACCGGAGTGGCCGTCGGTCACGCTGATTCAGCCGGTCACGCGGGGCACGCACGACCTGCACCGCGCCCTGGTCAGTCGCACTACGCTCGACTACCCCGGCTCGCAACAGCACCTGCTGGTGTGCGATCTGGCCGACACCATGAGTCAGCAGATCGTACGCGAGCTGATCGCGGAGCGCCCTGCGTGGCCCGCCGAATTGGTTTTGGTCGCGCCCAATACCGGTAGCTTGGCCTCAAAGCTGGACAAGATCGTCGCCGCCCTGCCCCACGCTACCGGCGATGTGCTGGTGTTTGTGGACGATGACCTGCGCCTGCCGACCGACGCGCTGCGCACGCTGCTGCCACATCTCTGGCTGCCTGGTAACGGGGCGACCTTTGGCCTGGCGCGTTATGAGGCGTGGGAGACGCCCTGGTCGAGCCTGATGAGTCTGTTTGTGAATGCCAGCGCCCTGCCGAGCTACGTGCCGTTGACCTACCTAACCGAGCCGTATACAGTCACTGGGCACTGCTTCGCCCTGCGCCGGGAGGTCTTTGCTGCCGCCGGAGGATTTACGCAGATGGAGGGGCGGATTGATGATGACCACGAACTGGCCCGACGGGTGCGCGCCATCGGCCTGCGCTGCGTACAGACGCCGCTGATTTACGGGGTGGAGAATCGCCTATCTACGGCGCGGGCCTATCATACGCAGATGCGGCGCTGGATCACCATCCCGCGCCTGACGATGCTGCCACATCTGAGTGCCTGTGAGCAGATCGCCACGTTTGTCTGCTCGGCGGGAAACCTGCTACCGCCGCTGGCCGCGCTGCTTGTCCTGGGAGGGCCACGTTCTCTGCGCAAAAATTCCCGCGTGGGTGGGGCGATGGCATGCCTTAGCTTGTTCCTGGCCACCTATGCGCTGGTGGATCACACCTATCTCGGCAACGTCACCCCGATCCGGCGCTGGCCCCTGCTGATCATCACCGCCCTGATCACGCCGCTGCATATCCTGGTCGTCAGCCTCGGCGGCGACGAGATCGAGTGGCGCGGACAGCGCATCCGGGTGCAGCTCGGCGGCGGGCTTGAGGTTCTATGAGCAATACTTTTCACATAAGCGGTCTTAGCGCCGACCGTACCCCCCTCACCCCCTGCCCCTCTCCCACCAGGGGAGAGGGGAGATTCCGCAGCAGGATGCTCTGGCTCCCCCTCTCCCGTTCTGGGAGAGGGGGCTGGGGGGTGAGGGCTGATCGGCAGCAGATTAAGGTGTTGGTTCTATGAGACACCTGCACAGGTTCCTGCTGGTGCTATTTATTGCCGAGCGCAGCTGGAAACATCTCGCCGTGGTGCGCTTTTTTCGTCGTCCGTCGGATTCTGAGGGGTTGGGGAAATCCCGCCCCTTGGTGAGCATCATCCAGCCAATTCTAAGCGGCGACCCGGCCCTGGCGGGGGGATTGGCCGCAAACCTGGATGCGCCATCGGCCTACCGGCGCGAGTTTCTGTGGCTGGTTGATACGGACGATACGGCGGCGCAGGTGATCTGCGCCGACCTGATCGCGAGTCACCCGCAGACAGATGTGCGGATGATCCTGCTGCCCCCGCCCGCCACCGCCGAAAATCCCAAGCTGATCAAGCTGGTGGCTGGCGCACGAGTCGCCCAGGGCGAGATCATCTGCGTGCTGGACGATGACACGCGCCTGCCGCCCTACGGCCTGGAGCAACTGCTGCCTGCCCTTGATACTCCTGGTGTTGGTTTAGCCTTTGGACTGCCCTACTACGTCAGCTTCGACAGCATCTGGTCGGCCCTGGTGGCCTGCTTTGTGAACAGCAATAGCCTGATCACCTACCTGCCCTACGCCAGCCTGAGCGAGCCGCTGACGATCAACGGTATGTGCTACGCCCTGCGCCGCGATGTGCTGGAGGCGATTGGTGGCTTTGAGGGGCTAGAACATATCGTGGCCGATGACTTCGCGGTGGCCCAGCGAGTGCGCGCAGGCGGCTACCGGCTAGCCCAGACCGGTCTATGCCACGCGATTGCCACGACCGTAGATGGGCCGGGAGCCTACGCTCGGATCATCCAGCGCTGGCTCATCTTCCCCCGCGAGTCGCTGATGCGCCATCTGGCACCGCGCAAGCTGGCCCTCTTTTATGGCGTTACCCTGGTGCCGCTGGCTGGCCCCTGGCTGGCCCTGCTCGGTATCTTCGGTCGCGGGCCAAATCGTGCGCTCGGATTGGCCTACCTCGTCTACAGCTACACGATCTTCGCCCACCTGGAGGCGGCCTACCTGGGAAACCCGACGCCCCGGCGCTGGCGATGGCTGGTGCCCCTCGTTCACCTGCTCACGCCAATCCAGGCTCTGGTCGCGCTGCTCTCCCCCCAGCGCATCACCTGGCGCGGCCACCTGATCGCCGTGGAGCCGGGAGGTGGGATACGCATCCTGCGACACCGGACTCCGCTGGTTTGATCTCAATACTTTTTGGATAAGCGGATCTCATGCCGACTTTTTCCCCTCACCCCCTGCCCCTCTCCCACCAGGGGAGAGGGGAGATTCTTCATCAGAGTGCGTTCGGCTCCCCCTCTCCCGTTCTGGGAGAGGGGGCTGGGGGGTGAGGGCTGCGTGGCAATGGATTCCTTATTCGAAAAATATTGCGGTTTGATCTCACACCTGCTCAAGCAGATGCTGGAGCGCGGGGGCGGCGGCGGCGATCTCGGGGGGCAGCGTATCGCCACGCAGGATTGCCTGACCCAGAACTGAACTCTTGAAGAGTAGCAATTCGCGCTCGATCTCGCTACCCATCGTTACATCGCGCTGGATCTTACCGTCGCGGATGGTGATCACGCGCTGGGCGGCGGCGGCTACCTCGGTGTTATGCGTCACCAGCACGATGGTCAGCCCGCGCTCGTGATTGAGCCGGGCGAAGAGGGCCATAATATCGGCGGTGGTGGCGCTGTCGAGGTTGCCGGTAGGCTCATCGGCCAGGACAATAGCTGGCTCGTTGGCGAGGGCGCGGGCGATGGCGACGCGCTGACGCTCGCCGCCGGACATCTGGCTGGGCAGGTGGTCGGTGCGTTTGGTTAGACCAACGAGATCGAGCAACTCAACGGCGCGGGCGCGGCGGGCACGACCGCTGAGGCCCAGTTCGTACATCGGCACTTCCACGTTCTCGCGGGCGGTGAGCGTGGGCAGCAGGTTGTGGCTCTGAAAAACAAAGCCAATCGTCCGGCCACGGAAACGATCAATATTGCGCACCTTGGTAAGGGGCGTGCCGTCAATGATCACCTCACCAGAACTGGGCGTATCCAGGGCACCGATCAAGTTGAGCAGGGTGGATTTGCCCGATCCCGACGGCCCAATAATCGCCAGGATCTCGCCGGCAGCCACCTGTAGATCAACCCCGTCGAGGGCGCGTACCAGCACCCGATCACCGAACACACGGGTGAGTCCACGGGTTTCTAGGACAATGCGCTCAGGCATGGGGAATTCTCCTATGTAGGGATGCAACCCCTCACCCCCAGCCCCTCTCCCACAAGGGGAGAGGGGAGTAGATCGCTTTCTATTGAGGAATACCCCCCTCTCCCGTTCTGGGAGAGGGGCTGGGGGTGAGGGTTGTCCGGATCTATTGCAGCTATTCATACCGCAGCGCCTCCAGCGGGCTGAGGCGCACCGCACGGAGCGCCGGCAGTAGCCCGCCGACTACGCCGAGGGCCAGAGTCATTGCGCCGACGAGGGCGAAGGTAGCCGGGCTGTAGCTTGGGGCCAGGAAGGTGCCGTAGTCGGGTGAAAGGCCGATCAGCCAGTTGATGATTAGGCCCATCCCGGCTCCTGCCACCGAGCTTACGGTGCAGAGTGCCAGGGACTCGCCGAGGACGGTGTTCAGGATGCGCCGACGGCTCCAGCCGAGGGCGCGTAGCACGCCGATCTCCTGGGTACGCTCAAAGACGCTCATCATCATCACGTTCAGCATGACGATCCCGCCTACTAGCACCATCAGCGCCATGATGCCGTTCATCGCCGCCGTAGTAGTGGCAAAGTCCTGCATGCGCTCGGTAAGATCGGCGGTTGGGCTGGCCATAATGTCCGCGTAGCGCCGCTCCATACTGCGGGCCACGGCGGTGGCCTGGGCGCTGTCGTACAGGGTGATGCCCACAAAGGAGACTTGGCGCGGCTTGCCGAAGATACGCTGGGCCTCGCGTAGCGGAATGACCGACCCGGCATCCTCGAACGCGACTCCGGTCTCGAAGATGCCAACGATTTTGAAGCTGCTGCCGCTGAGGCGGAGATTCTCGCCGATACCCTTCTTGAGACTGTTGGCGGCCATACGACCGAGGATTATTTCGCCGGGGCGCTGGAGGGGCCGACCCTCCTGCACCGCGTAGTGGGCCGCATAATTCTCACGCGGATCGAGCCCGTAGACGATAAAGAAGGGTAGGCCGGGCACGGTGGTGGTGCCGAAGATCAGGCTAGAGACGCTCTTTACCGCCGGGTCGAGGCGTAATTGCGATACCGTGCGCTCATCAATGACAGAGAATGTCGCGTCCGAGGCGTTGGCCTGCTCGATGATGATGTCGGCCTGCCCTGCGCTAAGCAGGCGCGTGAATGTGATCTTGGATCCCTCGATAATGCCGCTGAGGGCGATCACAAAGCCGATGCCGAGCCCCAGGCCGAGGACGGTCATGATGGTGCGGGCGGGACGGCGCAACAGGTTGCGCACGGCGTTGAAGCGGACAACCCGGCTGAGCAAGCGGGCCACCGGGCCAAGGCTGACTGTAGCACCGCTCTCCGAGCGCATGGCCTCAAGCGGAGAGAGCCGCGCCGCACGCCATGCCGGGTAGCCGCCGCCCACCAGGCCAAGAACGAGGGCTACCACAAATGCCTGCGCCCCGGTGGCTGGATCCACGCTGCCGCTGAGCAGTCCCGCCACTGCCGGAGCTTGTGTGGCTAGGGCGATCATCCCCGCGCTCAGGCCCAAGCCGATTACCCCACCGATGATTGACTGAATCAGAGCTTCGCCCAGGATCATCCGCACCACCCGCCGCCGCCGCCAGCCCATCGCCCGCAGCACGCCAATCTCACGGGTGCGCTCGAAGACGCTCATTAGCATGGCGTTCATCATGCCCAGGCCGCCCACCAGAATAGCAAAGAGACCCAGCACCCAGCCCATCGAGCGGTAGATCTTGAGCATCTCATCCTGCGCGTTCGCCTCGCCCGAGCGCGTAACGCCCAGGTTATCCCAGCGTGTCTCGATCTCGGTACGCACCGCCTCGCGGTACGAGGGGTCGGTTAGTTGGAGTTTGAAGTAGCTGACTTGGCGGCGTTTGTCGAAGGCGCGTTGGGCGTCCTCCAAGTGGATCACCGCGCCGTTGTCCTCAAAGCTCTGTCCCGTCTCGTAGACGCCGACCACCCGGTAGCTCATGTCGTTGATACGGAACTTGTCGCCAACGCCCTTCTTGAGATTCTCGGCGCTCTGGCGACCCAGCATCAGTTCGCGCTTGGCAGTTATCTGCCGCCCGGCGATGATCTTATAGCGGCCAATCGCGAAGCCGCGTGGATCCTCGCCAGCCACCAGGAAGTAGGGCGAATCGGGCATCTGCACAATGCCCACAACGGTACCAGCCACCCCGACTACCCCACGGATCTGGCGGATCTGTTCGCCCACACCCTCGTCAATCGCGCCGATGATGATCATGAGCGCGTCCTTCTGACTCACCAGCAGGTCAGCGTCGGTTGAGGATCCGATTGCGCCGAATCCGTCGGCCATACCGTTGCCGAACGCCGAGAGTACGACAACTGCAGCTACACCCACAGCGATGCCGAGAGTGGTGAGCAGGGTGCGTGTTTTCCGCCGCCACAGGTTTTTTAGGCTGAGCATAGCTTCGCCTCCGCTTGGACGCAGCAACGCCGCGCTGCTGCGTCTCTACACTCCGATGGTCACGGTCGCGGTCATATTCCAGCGCAGGCGCGGATCCCAACTGCCCGGCTTGATCACCACGGTGTAGATCACATCTCCAGGTGTTGTGCGCGAATCACATGGTTGTCTGATATGTAGGCGCATCATAGACCTCCATCTGTAGAGTGTAGGGTACACATGATGGGAGTTGTTTGTACATGAACTACTATCATGATACGCCTGGGTGTCAAGAGGTGGTGCCGCGAAAAGAACGTTCGTTACGTGGAATGACGCGAGATT
>JBAXMH010000054.1:0-22387 GCA_037134395.1 Chloroflexales bacterium | reverse complement strand
CGAACGGGCGAACGGGCGAACGGGGCGAACACCCTCAATGAAGGACGGTGGCGGCGACGTTCTCACCGCGCCGTGTACCCAGAGGCGGTGAGAATACGCGATGCTGCCGTTCGCACGGCTCACACGCGCCTCTTCACGTTTTCGTAAACCTGATGTATGATTGATGACGCCGCGCCGGGTTCAGTACCCGACGCAGCCACCTCTCCCGATATCAGGTTCGAGAAAGGCGTGCCTATGGTAGCACGTCATACGCGAAGGGAAAACACCTCATGTCCGTCACATCCAAGTCTATTCCCACATCCGTCGTGTCCCGCAAAACCCGCGATATGACCTTCATCGAGCGATTGACCCCGAAATGGGGCCGCGATGCTGCGTGGTGGGTTGAGGAGGAGGCCGCCAATTCTGCGGCATGGTTTGTGGTCAGCGGAGTAATGGCGGTGATCGTCTTCGGCATTGGACTGTTGATGCTCTTTGGCGATGGGTACGCCACAATCCAGGGCATCCGCTACTTTGTGCGGGCGCTGGGTGTAGACATCCGCATCGACAACATGCCACCGCCCGAGTGGTGGATTATCCAAGTCGTACTTGTCATCATCCAAGTCTTCGGTAAGATCATCAAAGGGATGCGTCCCCTCTGGCTCCCATCGTACATATTCAACGTACTCACGACCGCCGTGTTTATCAGCATTGCAGCGGCAAACCTCACGGGTGCGCAGCTACAGCTTATTGGGCCATGGCATCCCTCAGATGGTGCCATTGCATGCGGCGTTGTCGGCTCCATTTTGGGCCACTTCTTGGCCCTTGGTGCGGAGCAAGTGACCGTGACCAGCCTATGTATGTTTGGATCGCTCTTCACGGCGCTCTACAAGCGCTAGACGGAGGCCCGGATGAACAACTTCTGGTTGGGCATGGCGTACACTGCGGGATGGCTCCTCTTCTTCATGTTCATCGGGGCATGCTTCGGCCTGCTTTACTGGACGGCCAAAGGGCGGCACCGCGTTGCGAGTGGACCAGGATCAGAGTCACGCCGCCCAACCAGAGATCTGGTACAAATGCCGCAGAGTGATCGCGATTTCATCCCCGGTCCCGCTGCCAACCCCGCCCCCGAGCCGCCGCCGCACCCACAGCGCATCACGGCGGCGGAGCGGCGGCACACCCTGGTCATCGGCAGCGAGGGCGATGGCAAGACCCAGACCCAGATCGCCTTCCTTGTCGGCGACATCCGCCGGGGCGAGCAGGTCGTCTGGGCATCCACCAACCTCGCCCTCTTCCATAGCCGCGACCAGCAAACCGACCTGCGCCCCCTCGCCCACCTGTTTGAGTACACCAGCGAGCGGCAGGAGATTATGGCCGTTCTCCAGTGGGCCGCCGCCGAGGTTGACCGGCGCATGCCCATGTACAAGGCTGACACGCCCCACGGCGACCCGGTGATCATCTATGTAGACGAACTCGGCGGACTTTATCGCGATTTCGGCGATGTTCTGGTGCGGGCCATGCGAACCATTGCGGAGCAGGGCCGCAAGGTAGATGTCTTCCTCTTCCTGGTCGCCCACAATACGCTCAAAGAGTCCACCGGCCTCGACCTCGCCCTCAAGGCGCTTTTCAAGACCCGGCTGCTCGGCAACGTAGACCAAGCCACCTGGACGGCGATGGTGGGGCCGGGTATCAAGCTGCGCGGCGTGCCGGACGGCCAAGGTCTCTGGCATCAGCCCGATAAGCGCGGCAACGTCTTCCCTGTCACCGTCCACCGACCGAGCGCGCAAGACATCGCCCGCATCGCCACAACGCGCCCCCGAAACCGCCTGTCCATCCTCGACGCGGCCCAGCCCTACCGCGAGGAACTGGCCGTCGAAAAGCTTGTCGCGGCAAAACCCGGAGTGCCGGTACCGCCGATCTGGGCACCCAGCGAACTCCACCTCCAGGTTCAGGAACTCGTGCAGGCAGCCCTACCCGAAATCATCCGCCTGATGACAGACGAGGGACTCTCTCTGCCCAAGGCGCAGGAGATGACCCAGACCTCAAACCGGGCACTAGCACGACGCCTCGGCCTCGGCTCCAATGGCGGCGTCGCTGCGGTGCGGATTGGCACGACCATCAAGGAGTGGGAGATCGAAGGCGGCGTACGTCTCTTCGACGTGCCGGATCTCTCTACGGATGATCGAGAAGGACAGGTAGAACACCTCACACCGACCGCCTAACACACAGCGACGCCCCCGAAACATCGGGGGCGTCGGAGGGGCAGAGGTGTGCTATAATTGCCCGCGTACAGTGATATAAAGGTAACTCAAGAGTCCATCCATCGCTTAATTTCCCGGCTAAGGATCCAAGCGGTGAGCGGATCCTCTTGAGTTAGAAGCCTGACGGGATCGCATAAAAACGACCACATCGTCACCAGATCGTACTCAGATATGACGCTGCTGTCAAGTACGGCGATCTTGTTCTACCATACCCTCCGGGTATGAACGCAGGAGTTATCCATGACTACCCCGCCGTGTCTCGCGGGTCTTCCCGTTCCTACCCATGCCGCCGTAGACGAACTGCTCGTCCACGCCTTCGCCACCGTGCTGCCCTCCAAACAGCGAGCGACCCGCCGCATGATCACACCGTCAGCGTCGAAGATCTCCGCACCCCAAACACACGAAGAACAAGCACATGGGCCATCATGCGGCGCACAACCATCGGCCAGACCGTCGCCGGATACCGCAACGACGACAGCAACGATAGCCAGAGGGCCACCGCGACACGACAGTGACGACAATAACAAAGCCCTGGCGTAAACCAGAGCTTCGTACGTGTCTATCAGTTTCGATGTCCGAGACTCGAACGCAACGAGTTGTTCGGAGAGGAGTACTAGCGTGTCTGATTATAGCATACCCATCCCGCCACACAATACCGCGATTCCTGGTATGCCACACCCTCCAAGGGAAGGCCGCAGGAGTCATCCATGAATAGCGCACCATGGCTCGCCGACCGCTCCCAGACAACATCCCAGGCCGACCCTCCACCCTTTTCCGCTGTCCCGGAAGAACTGCGCACGCGCCCTCAGTGGGTCATCTGGCGCTACGGCCCGCCCCGCAATGGGGGGAAGCGGCCCAAGATGCCCTACAACCCCCTCAGCTTTGCGACGGCCAGCGTCACCGACCCCTCGACGTGGGCCACCTTTGACGAGGCACTCGCGGCGCTGAAAAGCAAGAGCGGAGCCTTCAACGGTCTCGGCTATGTCTTTAGCGCGGACGACCCCTTCACCGGCGTGGATCTCGATGGCTGCGTGAACGGGGAAGTCGTCACCTCCGAAGCACGTGATCTCATCACCACACTGCTCGGTGCCTACGTCGAGTTGAGCGTCAGCGGAAACGGCATCCACGCGATTGTGCGGGCGCAGCTTCCTGGCCCCGGACGGCGTCGCGGCGCGGTCGAATGCTACGACCGCTCCCGCTTCTTTGTCGTCACCGGCCACGCCCTGTCGGAACCAGGGGCTATTGCCGACGCGCAGGCCGTCATCAGCAGCCTGTACGCCGATTTGGGCGGCACCTCCACCTCCACCTCAACAGCAACCTCAACCTCAACCTCAACCTCCACGTCTGCCCCTGCCCCCACCTCCACCCCCGTCTCTCTCGATAATGGCTATGTCGAGTGGCTCTCGAAAAACAAACACCGCATTCTCGACCCCAAGGGCATCCCGTTTGGGGCAACGGCCCAGCTTCGCGCTCTCCTGGAGCGCGACGAACTGCCCCCGGCCCTTCGTGCCAAGGGGGATAGCCCTAGTGAGCGCCGCGCCCTCATCGTTCGCCAGCTTGGGCGAACGGGATATATGCCCGAAGAGATTTATGTCCTGTCGCTGCATCTCTGGAATCGCCACGGCTATGCCAGCAAACGGGCGAAGGACATGATCACCGATGTGATGCGCCTCATCGTCGCCGCCCACCTCACACCAGAGAAATACAGCCGCTACAGCCTGGATCGCCACACCGCCTATGTCCGAACCCGGCCCAAGGGAAACCTGCCTACGACCCCTGAGCCGCCCGCGACCCCGGCCCACGTTCCGACACCGCATCGCGCCCCGTGCAGCTCAACGGCCTACCTCGACGTTCTCCAGCGCCTTGAGGTCGAAGGCGTGATTGCGGCCCCCCGGCGGGAGCGGGCCGACGTGGCCCAGGTCAGTCTCAAGACGGCCCAGCGCATCGAAGCACGGCTCCAAGCCGAAGGCGTCTTGCAGATCGAGATCTACAGCCAGCCTCACACGAAGGGGCACCCCCGTGCAAGCCTCATTCGGATGACACACCGGGAATGCCCCGACCCCACTCCTGCCCCCCTCATGGCAGAGGAAACCGCCCCGAATAGCCCTTCTCACACGGAAGATAGCAGCGCGGATGCTCATGAAAACACCTCCACACCGGGAATCACCCCGAATGTCCACACCGCCCCGAAAGACACCACAGCCGATGTACACACTACAATCAAAACAGCGAAACTGAGCATTAGAACGGCTCAAACCGATGTTTGGGCGGTAAATTTTGCTATAAGGAAGAGGGAAGAACACAGTGTGTGTGGGGGGGGGGGGGTGACGCGAGCGGCGCGACCGCCGCGACCGCCGCCCCGCACACCCCCTGTGCGGCAGCGGGTTCGCTATCGGGGGACGTTTCCCCGATAGCCTCTGCTGTGGTGCGCAATCTGGTGAGAGATGCGCTTGACGCCTACGGGACGAGCGGCGGGAAAGCCGCCTTTCGTCGGGTAGTCACGCATCTGAAGACGGTGGGGGGGTGTGAGGTGAGTGAGGAGGCGATTGAGCGTGTCTATCGGGTTGAGCTAGAGCAGCGGCGGCGGGTGCGTGCCGACGCGGCGCTGCGGGTGCGGGTGGAGGCGATGAGCATGAGGCAGTGTGAGGCGCTGTTGCGCAGCTTGGCCAACCGTATGGCGTCGGATGTGGAACTGGCGTCAGAGGTAGACCGGCAGCCTTTTATGCGTGACCCGGTGACGGGAGAGGACACCGAGGTGCGGCGCAGCAGGATGACGCCTGCGGCTCTTCGGGCGCGAGCAGGCATTTGGTCACGGCAGTATGATCTTGTTGCAGAAATACGCGACGTGCGTCGTGCACCGTGCGCGCAGGAGTGGGAGGCGGTACGGGCCGCAGCCACCGTGGGTAGCCTTAATGACATGATGCCTTCGGGTGAGGACGTGCCTATTCTCTCCCCACCTGCCGCTCCTCTCGCGACGGCTGATGCGATAGCGGCCATGCTATCAGCACTGCCCGATGCGTGGGAGGATGTTCAGGCGCTTATCCTCGCAGCAGGCATCAGTCGGCGCTCGATGGTCACGCCCGTATGGAACGGCACGGCAGCGGCGGCTCGCCTGATGGTGGCACGGCGATTGGTCGAAGCACAGCAGTATGCAGATTGAAGCAGTGCGATCGTGTTGCAGACACTCACGACGTGCGGCTTGCACATCACGCCGAGGCGGCACGGGCCGCAGCCACTGTGAGCAGCGCACAACGCTGTTATCGGGCCAGCACGAGGCTACGCTCCCTGGCGGCCTTGGCTGAGGCAGAGGCTGTATTGGATTCAGATCATGTGTCCAATTTGGACACCTGATCGAGTGAGTGCACAAGAGCAGCATGCCTTACTGGTGCAAAAATACGCGACGAGCGTCTTGCACATCGCGGCACCGACGAGCGACAGTAGTGCTATCCGTGCGTGCGTGTGGTTATGATATGCTATCATACGGGGGTGTATCTTTTGCATGATCCTACCATCTTTTGATGGGTTTCATGCGCTGTTCGTGGCCGTGTAGCGAAAGACACCGCGATGGGATTTCAGGAGTACCTCCGTATCAAGGCGGCCGCTGCTGTCCTCGGCGTATCCGAGACCACGCTGCGCAACTGGGAACGCTCAGGGAAGCTCGTGACCTACCGCCATCCGGTCAACAGGCATCGCCTCTACAAGCGCGCCGATCTGGATGCCCTGCTTGCGTCCGTCGAACAGCCGCCGCAGGTGCCAGTCCGCCATTCAACGACGGTGCTTACCGATGAGTAGACGTTATGTACGCCCGCACGCTGGCCGCTCCTGAGCATGCGATGGAAACGATGACGACCACCGACGTGGTGTGTGCGTGGCGGGCGACGGGGCCGTATCGCCCGACGGTCGCCTCGAAAAACGGTCTCGTCGCGGAAACGCGGCTCTTTCTCGCTGCGTATCGCGCATTCGGCTCGGTACGGCAGGCACGCGATGCGCTGATTGATCGGCTCCTCCCCCAGCGCTCACGCGAAACCCGCGTGGTCATCGCCCGCAATGTGCAGGCGCGCCTCACGCGCTGGAATCCGCCGACCTGGGTGTTGGACGACCTCGTCCAGGCGGGTCAGCAGGAGGATCTCCGCCAGCTACAGGTGTTGCTCCTTGTGCATCACGCACGCCAGGAGACACTTCTCTACGATGCCGTGCAGAATCTCATCGTCCCGCGCTGGCGGAGTGGTGCGCTTCAGATCAGCCGCGATGATGCCCTCGCGTTTCTCACCGATCTGGCTGCACGACACGCTGAGGTGGGGAACTGGAGCTATGAAACGCGGGTGAAGCTGGCGGGAAACCTGCTGACCACCTTGTGCGACTATGGACTCCTTACGGGTCGGCAGATCCGGCAGATTGTCGAACCGGCGATCAATGCATCCGCGTGTCGCCACCTGAACCGTTTGCTCACGGAGGAGGGTGTCCCTGCACCCCGCATCTCTGACCATCCCGATTGGCGGCTCTGGCTCATGTCGCCTGAGCGGGTCCGAACGCAGCGTGCCACCCTTGTATGACAGAGTGATGGGGATTGATGGAACACCTGGAACAACGGCTTGCTTTTCTGCGCACGCGCGTGCAGAGTGCCTATGATGGCCTTGGGCAGAGTACGGGTCGTCCCTACCTGTACATGGTCTATCCCCCGGATGCGGACTTACAGGTGCGCCGCCGGATTGATGAGCTGTTTACCGTGATTCCGTCACTGTACCCCGTCCGGATCGATCTGTTGCACCTGACGCTGGACACGCTGCGCGGTGAGGAGGCGGGGCGCGAGGCAACCCTCACCAACCCCGATCTCGCCATTTCCACGACCGCCCCGAGCGACATTGCGGCCCTCTGGCAGGATGAACTGCGGTATGCCATGCAGCAGGCCGTGGAGACGACCCCGCCTGGCCTCCGCCCGCTGATTCTCCTTGAGGGACTCGCCGCGCTTCATCCGCTGACAAACCCAACGGTGGTGATGGAGCAGTTTGCGGAACATCGTTTGGACAACCCGGCCACGGGTCGCCCTGTCCCGATCGTGCTGTTTGTGCCGGGCTTTCGGGTGCCCCACACCAGTCGTGCGTACTACTTTCTCACGCAGACGCCGCAGCCATTGCTGATGTATCGGGGAGAGGATGTCTAAGTGCAGATTATCGAGACCTTTGCCACGCATATCAGTGTTCGGATCGAGCCGGTGGTGAAGGTGGCCGACCGCGACCCGGAGCGGATGCTCGATGAGCTGCGGAACCTGATTGTTACGCCGCAGTGGGAACAGCATGTCCGCCAGGTTCTCGACGGATGGGCGGAAGCCGCAAACGGTCGCGCCGGGGGCGACCCAGGGATCTGGATCAGCGGATTCTTTGGCTCGGGCAAGTCACTGCTGATGAAGGTGCTGGGCCTTATCCTGGAAGGAGGCGATCTCGCGGGTCAGTCCGTCCACGAACTCTTCCTGAGCCGCCTGCCTGCGGGGAGCCGCGACCGCAGCGAGATTCAGCGTCTGCTCACCATCATCCGCCGCACGACGACGACCTCCGCGATCGGAAGCAATATCCATGCGCTGGAAGGGTCGAGTGCCGATAGCCTGGCACTGATCACCTTCAAACTCTTTGCGTTCCAGCGAGGCTATACCCGCAACTGGGCGCTCGCCTGGGGTGTGGAGTATTACCTTGATCAGGCAGGCCAGCAGGAGGCGTTCCACCGTCGAGCCGAGGAACTGTCGGGCAAGCGCTGGGATCGACTCCAGCGCGATACCGCCTACTACATTGACACGTTGATGCAGGCCGCCGCCGATGTTCTCCCGGATCACTTTGCGGATGGGCGTGCGGCGGTGCAGCGTACCGTCACCGCTGCCACCCAGGCAGGCATGACTCCGAGTGATGTGATCGAACGCATGGTGAGTTGGTGTCGGCTCCGTGACGCCGATGGACGCCGCCACCGCGTGCTGCTCCAGCTTGATGAGATCGGCCAGTGGATGGCCAGTGGTGATAGTAATCAGCGGGGTCAGCAGGTGCAGGCGCTCATCGAGACCGCCGCCATCGTGGGCGAGGGTCGGGTTTGGATTGCAGTGACGGCCCACGGCGACATTCAGGCGCTCCAGGCCAGCGTTCAGCAGGAGCAGTATGCAAAAATTAACCAGCGCTTCTCGCAGAAGATCAAGCTGAGCAATGACGATATGAGCCACGTCGTCGAGGCGCGGTTGCTCCAGAAGAATCCGGCGGGGCGGGCGGAACTCGCGGCCCGCTTCACCGCACGTACCGGCCACATTGCTGATCTCGGCAGCCTGAAAGGGACCGCACGGGTGTACCCGGTGCCAACCGATGATCTGTTCCCCACCTGCTACCCCTACCTCCCGTGGATGATCGATGTGGTGCCCGATATGGTCAAGGGAATCGCTCAGGCCGCCGGACGCGGCGATGCGTTGACCGGTGCGACCCGCACGATGATTTCGGTGATCCAGGGCGCGATCCTCGATACGCCTGACCTGCTGCATACCCCGGTCGGTCGCCTGTTGAACCTCGTGGATCTCTACCCGCAGTTAGTGGCAGATGTATCCGTTGAGACGAAAACCGACATCAATAGCATCCCCCATAAGGTGCCCGACGCCACGCCGTTGACCGCCGATGTCGCCGTGGCCCTGTACCTGCTGGGACAGGCGACACATATTCCCTGCATACCGGAGAACCTGGCCCGTGCCCTCGTGACGAGCCTTGACGAGCACCTCACCGCCCTCGCCGCCCGGATCAGGCCGGAACTCGACCGCCTGATCGATGCGGGCTACGCCAAGCAGGTCGGCGAAACCTATGCGTTCCTCAGCACCCAACAGCGCTCATTCCAGGACAAAGTGCGCGAGAGCCAGCACGAGTTGCGGTTGGCCACCCCGGTTCTCTCTCAGGCGCTCAGGGATGTCGAGAGCGACGACATGTTTCAGCTCGCGCAGCTTCAGGGGCAGGGACGCCAGATCAAGATCAAGCTGCTGATGGACGGACGCCCGCTTCAGTCCGGCCCATCACGGGTGGCCGTCCACATCCTCTCGCCGATCCAGCGATCGCTTGACCCAGGGATCGCCGATGATGAGGTGATGCGCCAGCGCGCGAACCAAGAACCGGAAACCTTCTTCCTGCGCATGGACGAGGTGAAACCGCTGCGCGATGCGCTCTCGCTCTATGTGGCCACGAAAGAGATTGCAGACCGGATCATCGCTGCGAACCCGGCGGGTTCCGACGCCGAGGTGGCCCGCCAGGCGAAGACTCACGATCTGTCAGGCCACCTGACGGCGGTGCGTGGCCACTTGCGTACGGCGATGCGCGGTGCCCAGATCTTCTTTCGCGGCTCGTCCTACTACCCGAGCAGCGGCAGCGGTGACGCAGTGCGCAGCATGATGACGCAGTTGCTGCCCCTGATCTACAGTCGGCTCAGCGAGGTGCCGCACCGCGTCGCGAGTGTCGAAACGGCGGTACGCGCCGCGCTCAACGGCACCTACACGAATATGGACATTCAACTGCTCCATGTGGTGAATGGCGACGGCTCGCTGAACCCGAGCAGTCCGCTGTTGAGCGCGGTACGCGGCAGTGTGCCTCCCGAACACGCCGACCGTCCGCCCGTGGATGCGGTCGAGATCCGGCGAATCTTCGAGGACCCACCCTACGGATGGGATGGTGGTGCGGTGACGGTGGCGATGGCCCTGTTGCTGCGAGCGGGTCTGGCGAAGCTGATCGTGGAGGGCCGAATCATCACCGACCCGCAGGATCCTGATGCGACGCTTGCTCTGACTCGCGATCAGCGATTCCGGCACATGCGTTTGCTGGGCGTGCGGGCCGAGCTTGATTCACCGCAGCTCATTGCGGCGCGGGGCTTCTACGAGACCCTCTTCGGGAGCCGCCCCGCCCTCGTCCCGGCCACCCTGAATAACGCCCTCGGGGAGCGGCTGGGGGAGATCACCATACGCGGGGCGGCGATCCAGCAATGGGCCTCGGCGGCAAGCTTTCCGCTCCCGGTGGAGTTCAGCTCTGGGCTGAGTGTGGTCACTGAAGTGAGTGCCAGCCCCACCCCGGTCGCCCGTCTGCCCCTCTTCGGGGATCGCCACCCGCAGATACTCGATCTTCTCGCGTTGCTCGAACAACTGGAGCAGTTTCGCCAGCGGTACGGTTCCGATTTCCCCCGCGTGCGCGACTACTACACCTCAATGATCAACGCCAGCCTGAACGTGCCGGAGCTTCAGACGTTCCTGCGTACCTTCAGCACCCTGGCGAGTGAGCGCCGCTGCTACGACCCGCCGCGCTGGGTAGAGCTTGTGCGCGCCCGCGAGGCAGCGGAGGCCGCCGTGACGGCGCAGATGGCACGCTGGACGGACGAGGCCCGCCGCCGGGCGACCACTGCGATTGCGCGTATCCCCGACCTGCTGGGGGCAATCGGCGTGGTCGCGGAGCAGACGGAGGAATACACCCCATACCTGTGCCAGCCCTTCGATCTCCTGCTGGCCGAACTTCCCGATTTGCCAAGTGTCAGTGTGGGCAGTCAGCTCGGTACGCAGCTTGATATGCTCGATCTGAACCTCAGTCGTAAGCTGGAACGCATCCGCACGCAGCGGATGCCACAGCCTCCTATCAACGATGCGGGGCCAGGAACCGCCACGATAGGAACGGGCGGCAACGATACGGGGCCAGGAACCGCCACGATAGGGACGGGCGGCAACGATACGGGGCCAGGAACCGCCACGATAGGAACGGGCGGTAACGATGGCGCAGGAACTGCCACGATAGGAACGGGCGGCAACGATCACACGCAACCGCAGGTGATCCTGCGCGATGCCAGAGAGGTCATCCGTGACGCGATTCGGGCGCGCCAGGGACAGCCAGAGTTTCGTGACCGGCTGCTCGTCATCTTTGGCAACCAGTGTCTCGTCACCGGCTGCCGCGCCACGGAAGCACTTGAGGCCGCCCATATTGACCCGTACTGCGTCAGTCAGAACCATGACCCCGCCAACGGACTCATCCTGCGTGCGGACATCCATACGTTGTTCGATCTTGGGCTGCTTGCTATTGACACGGAGCGCCGCTGCGTAGTGTTCAGGGATAACGTGCAAGATAGCTACACGGATCTGCGTACGTGTGACCTGACATTCCCCGACGATGCGGGCAGTGCGGCACGTCTGCATGCGCTCGACACGCATCGGCGCAATTGCGGCTTGTAGCAGCGCAAGCCATACCGTCATCATTCGTCGGGCGTTCTTCTCGCTCGCTCCATCAACACGAGGATTGCCGTTCATGCTCAAGCCGCACAAAGAAATCCTGGCCGCTGTCATCCGTGACCTGCGCCGCGACCTGCTTGGCACGACCGAGAAGGATGGCACGCCGGTGCGCGGCGACCTCGACCGCGAGCTAGAGCGGATCGGCGTGCTGCCCGATGGGCGGGTTCAACCCATTGATGTGCTGCCCAACGCCACACCCACCGAGATGCGCGCCCACGAGGCCGCCGAGCGATTCCTGGCGGAAGCCCGTCGCCAGGGCCGTCCGGTCGCCCAGGCCCGCACCGAGTATGTTGAGCAGGCATCCTACTCCTGGATCAATCGCCTGGTGGCCCTGCGCGCCCTGGAGGCCCGCCAGCTTGTGAGCAGTGCCCTGCGTCCGAGCGAGGATTATGGCGGCGTCTCTGAGGCGATCTACCTGCTGGCCCAGACCAACCCGGCCCGCGTGGCCGCCCCCGATGGCGGCTGGTGGGAGGTTGTCGAGCAGGCGTGTGCGGCTCAGGCCCCGGCACTCCCTGGCCTCTTTGGTGCGAGCGACCCGGTGATGACGCTGCGCCCCAGCGTGTCTGCCCTGCGCCGCTGCGTCGAGCGCATTGGTCGCGGCCCCACCTTCACCACGCCGGAGGAAACTGATACCGCCTTTGCCGACCCCGACGCCATCGGCTGGGCCTACCAGTTCTACCAGGAGGAGGCCAAGGCCACAGCCTTCGCCCGCTTCAAGGCGGGTAAGAAGGCCGATAGTCGGGCCACGATTGCCGCCGCGACCCAGCTCTTCACCGAGCCATACATGGTCAAGTGGCTACTCCAGAACAGTTTGGGACGATCCTATCACGAGATCTATCCCGACAGTGCGCTGCCCGCGAGCTGGGAGTATTACATCCGTCCGACAGCAGAGCGGCCTCTGGGCCAGCCCGCACCCACCGTGGTAAGCCTGGAGATGCTGACAGTGCTTGACCCCTGCGTCGGGTCGGGCCACTTTCTGCGCGAGGCGTTTGACCTGTTGGTCGCGATGTATCGCGAGTGCCACCCCGAGTGGGAGACCCGCCAGATCGTCGAGGCGATCCTCCGTCACCACCTGCACGGGATTGACATTGACCCGCGTGCCGTTCAACTGGCTGCGCTCACACTCTATCTGCGTGCGTTGGAACTGCTACGCGACGAGGCCCGCGCCCACCGTCGGCCCATGCCTACCTGGACGCCCACGCAGATCAACTTGGCGACCACGCCGAGCGGCCTGGACGACACGACCTTGGAGCGCCACCTGACCCGCCATCCCGAGGATCGGCCCCTGCGTCCCCTGCTGGAGCGCATCTTCGCGAGCATGGGCCAAGCCGAGTTACTGGGCAGCCTACTGCGCCCCGGTGCGGAGATTGATGCGGCGATCTCCAAGCTCCAAGCTCCCCGCCAAACGAACCTGTTTGATGCACCTGACGCGGACACCGGCGATCTGGCCCGCCGCGACCCGACGGCGCTGAAGCAACGGGTGCTGGATCAAGTGGCGCAGAGCTTCCACGACGAAGCCGCCAGCACCGACCCCGCCGACGCCCTCTTTGGCCGTGAGGCCGAGCGCGGCGTGCGCCTGCTCCAGATCCTCGACCGCAAGTATGCGGTGGTGGTGACCAACCCGCCGTACATGGGCAGCAAGAATATGCCTGACCTACTCAAGCGGTATGTTGAGCAGTATTACAGGCCGGGGAAGCGCGACCTCTACGCCGCATTTATCTTGCGCTGCATTGCTCTCTGCCTCCCCACCGGGCGCGTGGCGATGGTGACCCAGCAGAGCTGGATGTTCCTGCGTTCCTTCGCCGAGCTGCGGGCGATGCCTGCTGAGCGCCTGGCCGAAGCCCAAAAGCAGCGCGAGTTTACCGGCCTGCTGCGCGAAACGCGGCTTGAAGGGGTTGCACACCTGGGGCCAAATGCCTTTGAGGAGATTAGCGGTGAAGTGGTGCAGTCAGTGCTGTTCACCCTTAGCAACGCGCCCCCGTCTGCCGTGCACCGCCTGACCGCCTTCCGTTTAGTTGGGCTGAAAAGCGCCGCCGAGAAGGCCAAGCTGCTGCGAGAGGCGACTATAATGGAACGTGATGAAAATGTTTATTGTCCTTTGCAAGAAGATTTATTGAAAGTGCCTTTGTCTGCTGTGATTTATTTCATTGATGGCAGGCTACTTCATAATTTAAGCAACTGGCCAACAATGAAACGAGAGATAATTGTAGAGGAAGGTTTGCATACAGGTGACAACATCCGGTTTCTAAGGTGTTTTTGGGAAATTAGGGGGTCGCTGAAAGATTGGCCAAGTTATCCAAAAGGAGGTGGTTATAAGAAATGGTCGGGAAAGGATTATCTTGTTGTAACTTGGGGAGACGGCGGTCGACTAATTCGTGCTACCGGTCAAGCTATAATTCCCAACGAAAGTAGCTATTTCAAGGAGGGATTGACTTACTCAGAAATTTCAAGCGGTTCTCTTGGCGTCAGATATATGCACTCCGGATCGATATTTTCTCAAAAAGGCCCCGGGATGTTTCCTGTGCAAACACCAATCATTCCAATGATGGGGTTATTAAACACGAGGCCTGTCACTTACCTGATTCGAACACTTACACAGACTCTTGATTTCAGCGTTGGGTATGTCAATAGAACTCCAATTCCCCATTTCCAAGAGGACGATATTGAAGGGTTCTTTCGAACGTCAGAAAGCTGTATGGCTATATCACAGATCCTTGATGCCTGTTATCTGACCGAGCAGAAATTTAAAGCTGCACCTTCCATATCGAATTACCAGCTTTACCTAGTACTGATGGTCTGGCGTCTTATATATGAAGGATTTAACGAAAAGTTATCATTAACGCTTTTCGATCTTTCCAGTAATACGGCAGAACAAATATTGCAGGAAACGGGTTTACCTTCAAGCTTCCACCCCTTGCTCGCTGGCTACGACGTGCTGCCCGATCTGCCGACAGAACTGGAACTGCCAGAACTACCAGGCGAGGTGCGGAAATACCTGGAACGGCACGAGCGCATCGCCCCATCGTCAGATGAACTAGCCCGCATCAAAGCCCGTCTCCGCACGCTCTACGAGGCTGGCCCTGGTGCCAAGGACGAGGGCGCGGACGACGAAGTCAGCGAGAACGCGGGCGATGACGAGGAGGGTGATGACGCGGTAGGTGGAGCGCACATCCCCATCCCCACCGAGACCTTCCTTGAAGAGCTATCGGTGCGGATGGAACTGCACCCGATCAGCGTCTACTGGCTGTTGGAGGAACTACGGAGCGAGGGTGCGCGCTGCAAACCGGAGGAGCGGCGTCTGCTGGAAGATCGGCTCTCGGTGCTGGCCCTGCGCCTGCTCGGCCACCGCTGGCCGAAACAGATTGAGGCGGGCGAGCCGCTGCCCGCGTGGGCCGACGCCGATGGGATTATCCCCCTGGTTCACCTGGGCACCGGCGAAGCCACACTCGCCGAGCGCCTGCGCGTCCGCCTACGCGCCGAGGATGGCGAAACCGGGGCGCAGCGCACCGAGCATCTGCTAACCGAACTGACCGGGGTCACCAGCCTGGAAGACTGGTGCGCCCGGCTCCTCTGGCCGCGCCACGTCAAGCAGTTCAAGTCGCGCCCCATCGCATGGCAGATCGCCTCGCGCCCAGCGGGGGCGGGCAAGAAACGCGGCACACGGCAGCCGCCGCTCTTCGAGTGCATACTCTACTACCACGCCACCGGCGGCGATGCCCTGGCCCGCCTGCGTACCCAGTACATCGAACCGCTACTGCGCCGCGAAGAATCGGCCCTCGCCGAAGCCCTGGGCAAACGCAACAGCGATGCCGCCGCATCGGCCAACGCACGGGTTGAGGAGCTACGCGATCTCCTCGGTCGGCTCCAGCAGGTCGAACGCGAGGGCTTCGCCTGCCCTGAACTCGATGCGCTGCTCGCACAGGAGCCGCTCGACCGCTGGAGCAGCGACGGAATCGTGATGCTGGCGAGTACCGAGGATCTCGCGCGGCAGGAACGTGCCTGGCAGGTGGATCTCAACGACGGGGTGCGGGTGAACATCGCCCCGCACCAGCTTGCGGGCACGCTCGCGGGCGAGGTGCTGAAGGCGGCCGACGCGAAGAAGGCCATCGCCGACCGAGCGCGCTGGCGGGCCGACGAGCGACGCTGGGTGCGGGCGGGCAAACTCCCGCGCTGCGGATGGATGGACACCGATGTGCCAGAAAGCCCCGCCTGGACACGGCTGGCCCCCGAGCGGGAAGCCGAGCAGCGCAAACTGGAAGAAAAGCGGGCCACGAGAACCCATTAAGGAGATGCTGTGATGAAAACCATTGAGACCGTCATTACCGTCCTACCCGACGGCAGTATCCACATTCCGCCCCGCACCGATCTCACACCAGGCGCGCATCGCGTCGTGTTAGTCGTGGAAGAAACCATCCCCGCTCGTGAGCAGAGGTCGCCGCTGCGACTGAGGATGTTGAATCTCGCAGGCTGGCCAGCCGATAGTACCTATCGTCGCGAGGAACTGTAAACAGAGAGTAGTTATGTCCACCGGAATTACCCATATCGCGATTGAAAACTACCGCACGCTGGCCAATGTTGCTATTGACACGCGGGCGCTGAATGTCATCTTCGGGCCAAACGGTGCCGGCAAATCCTCCTTTCTCGACACCATCGGGTTTCTGCGTGACTGCGCCATCCGTGGTGTGGAAGAGGCGTCATCGGATCGCAGCCACGGCATTGGCATGCTCTGGGATGGCGCTGACCCCGCAGCCAAGATCGCCATCACCATTGCCACCGAGCGCGTCTCATACCGCATCATTCTGGGCTTCTCCTCAGGCCGAATTGAACCATTTGTTGGCGAGCACCTCCAGTCGCTCACGACAAACCAGACCCTGATCCGACGCGGTATTGGCAGCGACAAGGCTGATTTTTATCATGCGGGAGCGGGTGAACCCGTATCCGTGACCCTCCGCGAACCCGTGAAATTATCGCTGGCGCGCTACCTCGATGGTGAAGATAGTTCACGCGAAGCGCTTGAGATGGATCAACTCTTACGGTTTGTCCATTTCTATCACGCACGCATGGCCGACCTCTCCCGACTGCGCACACTTGGCTCTGATTCCGACCGTCACCCGTGGCTCTGGGAGCGCGGCCAGAATCTCTGGTCTGCCCTGCGGAATCTGCGAGACCGCAGTAGCCTTGATGATCGCTACACCACGATCATGAGCTATATGCGTCAGGCATTCCCCGAGTTCCGTGATCTGCTGATCGAACAGACTGGCCCCACCACGGTGTATGGCAGCTTTATCGAGCGCGGGCTACGGAGTCCGATCCGTGCCTCTGGTGTCTCGGATGGCCACCTCCAGATGCTCATTCACCTAACCGCACTCTTTGGTGAGGGACGGGATCGCCCCTCGCTGATCAGCCTGGATGAGCCCGAGACCTCACTGCACCCGCATGCCATTGCGGTGCTGGCGCGTGCGGTCGAAGCGGCGACGCAGCAATGGCAGAAGCAAATCTTCATCGCCACCCACTCACCCGTGCTGATCAGTCAGTTTCCCGCTGACGCCGTGCTGGTTGCCGAGGTTGACCCGAACGGACAAACCGTGTTACGGCGGCTCAGCGAGATTGCCGAGGTGCAAGATCTCCTGGATGACTATGCGGCCGGCTCGCTCTATATGGCCCAACTGCTCGCTGCCCAGGCTCCACCGAAGGAACCCTCCGCATGAATGCCAGCGCAGACTGCACCTTCATCCGCTTCGGGTTACTGGTCACCGGTGTCGGCGAAGAGCAGGCGTTGCCTGACCTCTTGCGCCCGCTGGCGGCGACCGGCCTGTGCCATATCCAGGTCATCCGACGGGTTGCACAGCGGAATCCCCGCAAGGAGCACATCCTCCCACAGCCCATGATTACGGGCACACAGCAACGCATTCCCGACCGGGATTTTGAGGAAATCGGTGCGCCCGCCCGTGCGTTTCTAGCTGCGGATCGCGGCCATTTCGTCCTGCTCATTGATGACCTTGAGCATGACCGACGCCCGATTATTGCGCACGTTTTTGAACGCTACCGCAATGCTCTGAACGCCGCACTGCGAGAGGAGCAACGCGGTCGGGCCGCCGTTCATTTCCTTGTGCCCATGCTCGAAGCCTACTATTTTGCGCACGCTGATGCGGTAAACGCGGTGCTTGACCCCACGCCGCCGCTCACCGATTATCCTGATGATGTGGAAACCATGCGCCATCCGAAAGGCGATCTGAAGCAGCGTATTCCTGGGTTTGACGAGGTGGAGCATGGCGTACAGATTCTGTCACTGCTCGATCTTGATCATATCCTGGCACGTGCCGATACCTGCGCCTCACTCCGTGGCCTGATTGCCTGGTGCGTGGCCGCCCTCCGCTGCCATGCCCATGCCGCCTATAGTGATCTGGAAACGCGCTTTTGTTTGAGCGATGGGGTCATGCTGCCCCAGGCCCGCACGCAGATCGCCGCCGTACCCTGTCCCCCGATGTTTGAACCACCAGCGATATAGGTTGCCATGCCTCGCTCCCTCACATCTCATATCCTCCACGAAATCCAGAGCTACACTGCTCGCCGTCCCGATGCCTGGATCGTCTGGTGCGACCCGCGCGGTGATTGGGCACCCCTGCTGCACGTCGCCCTCGCGGGCAGCGACATCCCGCTCATCGAGATGACGGCGCGGGTGGCGGGATACCTGGGGGGGCCGGTGGATCGCGCCCGTGTGCAGGCGCAGATCACGACGGGGACACCCTTTGTGCTGCGGGTTGCCGCTGGTTCCGACGACTTGGGATGGCTCTGGGTGCACGCCCTGCGTGCCGAGCAGATCATTAGCCACAGCCTGCGCACCCAGTTGCAGGAGTGGGGCTGGCGTCCACAGGTGCTGCACATCAGCGATGAGGAACTGTGCGTCCTCGCCGAGCAAAACCTCGACCGTGACCCGGCACACTGGGGGAGCGGCGGACTAGAACCGAACCTTGACCTCGTACTCAGTGCCTTGCTGCTTGGTGTAGAGGCGGAGGGCACCCAACGGGTCGTCCTGAACCTGAGCGCCGACCGCACCGGGCTGGGCCAGCCCGACCCGCAGCACCCCGAGTCTTGGCGCGCCCAGGCCATCGCCCGCCTGCTGGTCACGGACGCCCATCATCATGCACCGGCGTGCATCCCCGAAAACCACACACTGCTGATCGCCCCGCCCGCCCGTGCGCTCGCGCTCCAGTTGATCGACCGTTGGCGAGACAGTCGCACCTATAGCGACCTGCTGCCTCGTGCCGTGGAACTGGCCGATCCCCTTGCGGCCCTCGATACCCTGCTCCACGATGCCGATCCGACCACCGGCCCCCTGCTCTCACGGCGCGCCGAACAGGCGGTGTACGCCGCGACTTGCCGACGGCTTGCCGCACAGGAGGGGCGTAACCTGCTGGATCTGCTTGCCCAACTCGGCTCGGCGATCACCGCTCATAGCGGCCCTCACGCGATCTGGGCCGACCCCGAGCGGGCACAGACCGCGACCATCCCATGGCGTGATCTGGCCCGACTGAGCTTGGCGTGCCACGATTTGCGTAATGCCTCACCGCAGGGCGCGTGGGCCAGCCCCCAGGCGGCTCTCGATTGGTACGTGGACGGTGGCTGGCGGGTTGACCGGGCCGGCGAGGAGATCCTGCGCACCCTGGAGGCGAAAGACCCCGCACTCATCGCGCTGCTCACCCCACTGCGTGCGGCCTACCGTGCGCGCTGGGAGCAGCAACTCATGGCCTGGTCGGAGGTCTGGAACGCGGCTGGCTGTCCCGATCTCCCCTACCCTACGGCGGGAGAGCGGCTGATTACCTTCCTCGACGCCCGACGCCCGACCGCCATCATCGCGATTGACGCCCTCCGCTATGACCTTGGCCACGACGTGGCCCACCGGATCAATACCCAGGAAAGCGCCACACGGGCCACCGTCCATCCCGCCCGCGCCCCATTGCCAAGCATTACCGCGCTTGGGATGGGGATGACGCTGCCCATCCCCGCCCCCGATCTGGTCGCCACATGTATAGATGGACGCTGGAGCCTGCGCGAGCGCGGCCAGGACGCCGACCTAAGCCTCGCGGCCATGCGGCGTGCCTGGTGGACACGCCACGGCCATGTGGCCGCCGATGCGCTGCTCACCGTGAGCGACGTGCTGAACTACGAGGTTCCACGACCAGCGAAAGACCGTCCACGACTCGTCGTGACGGATCACACACTGGATGACCACGGCCACGATGGCGAACTGGAGGTCGCAGGCACGGCAGGCACGCTGCGCCGCTACGTCCAACTCATCCAGCGCCTGCGCGACGCGGGATGGCTTCGCATCGCCATCGTCACCGACCACGGCTACATCCACTGGACAAGTCAGCACGACCAGCGCGTCCCGCCACCCGATGGCGAGACCGTCTATCGTGCCCGCCGCGCCTGCGCCTACCGGGCCGGGGTTCCTGTGGTAGGGGCACCTGTCACCGCCCCCGGTGGTCAGCACCCGGTCGCGGTGCCGTCGGGAGCTGCGTGCTTCATCGCCTACGGTGGGCGCGGCTACTACCACGGAGGGGCATCGCTTCAGGAGTGGGTCATCCCGATGATTGCCATTGACTGGCCTGCCCGTGCGAAGCCCGTCGATGTCTCTCTGCGCCCTCAGCCAACCGTGCTGAGCCAGCGCCCTCGGGTGACGCTGGATGTGCCGCCGGTCATGTTCCCCGAGGAGCAACTCGCTCGCGATGTGAAACTCGTGATCGTGCATGCCGGGACACGGGAACTCCTCTTTGCCAGCGACTCCCAGCCGGTCTCCCCAACGGAACGCCCAGAGATGATCATCGAGATCGTTGCCAGCGTACGACGCGGGGCGAGCGCGACACGCGGCACGGCGCTCCTCATTGAGGTGCGTGACGCCCACACCGACGCGGTCCTTGCCAGCACGCCCAGCACGCTGATGATTGAGCTACGCCAAACCAACGATGACGCGGGCTGGTAGGAGTACGACGCATGTCAATACCGACGACTGAACAGTTCATCCCGGACGCGCTTGACCAACACCTGTTTACCGCATTCCCTGGCTTGGTGATGCGCAAAGACCTCACCCAGGCCATCCGGGGAATGAGTAAAGCGCCCTCGTACGTGATCGAGTTTATGCTCGGGAAGTACTGCGCCAACCTCTTCGACAACCGTGACGTGCGCGAGGGACTAGAGCTGGTGCGCGAGGAGGTGGCCGCCTACATCCCACGCGGCGATGAGACCGAGGTGATCAAGGCGAACATCCGCGAACGCCCGCCGCGCCGGATCATTGATATGGTCAAGGTCGAACTCAACGAGAAGCTCGACAGCGGCGTCTACTGGGCGACCCTGGCCACCGCCAACATCCGCAACGTCAATATCCGCCCCGAGTTGCTCCAGAAGTACGAGCGGTTGCTCATGGCCGGCGTCTGGTCGAATATCCTGGTCACCTACGACGACAGCATTCGCTACGGGAGCAAGACCTACCCCTTTGTGATCACCCGGCTGGAGCCAGTGCAAGTCGGCCAGGTCAGCCTCGATGACTACTGCGCCGGACGGGCGGGATTCACTCGCGACGAGTGGATCGACGCACTCATTCGCACGATGGGCTACGAGCCAACCGACTCACGGCTCACGCCACGGGTGAAGCTGCTCTACCTCGTCCGGCTCATCCCGCTGGTCGAGCCGAACTACCATATGATCGAACTTGGCCCGCGTCAGACCGGCAAGTCCTTCTGCTTCACCGAATTCAGTCCCTACGGCACCCTGCTCGCGGGCGGCCAAGTAACGGTTCCCAAGCTCTTCGTCTCAAATACCAATCCACCGCGCCCAGGGCTCGTCGCCCAGCGCGATGTGGTCGGCTTCGACGAGATCGCGGAGAGCAGCTTCAACGCCGACGATGACAAGAACCTCTACAAGAACTATATGGAGGCCGGACAGATCAATCGCGGCCTGATGACGGTGACGGGCGATGCGGGATTCATCTTCAACGGCAACATCAACTTTGACCCGCGAAGCGGAGCGATGGCCGACCACCTGTTTAAACCGCTCCCGCCGAGTGTGGCCGACGACACCGCCTTTCACGACCGTTGGGCGGCCTACCTACCGGGGTGGGAACTGCCCAAGCTCACGCCAGATCTGATCACTGGGCGGGTCGGCTTCATCCTCGACTATATCAGTGAGCTGTTCCACCGCGACATGCGGCGCATCGCACGCTACGGCACACTCTGGGAGGAATGGTTCGAGGCTCCCGGTCGGGAGTGGAGCGCCCGTGATATGCGCAGTATCACCCGCACCTTCTCTGGCCTGACCAAGCTCGTCTTCCCGGATGGGCGGATGACCAAGGAGGACGCACAGATGCTCCTCGACATGGCGGTGGAGCTCCGGTTGCGCGTACGTGTTCAACTCCACCGCATCAGCCCCCAGGAGTTCCCGCTCACCGAGATGCACTACAGCGACCGGACAACGGGCGAGGTGATCGTCATTCGCCTGAACGATGCGTAGGGCAAACGCCCATCGTGTACATCCGTCGCGTAGGAACATCTCCACACATCGCTGTCACAGTCGCCACGCGGCGCGAGAGACGTAACCGGGTCTGCGTGACATCGGAACAGAAAACGCAATAATCGAAAACGTGTATATGTGTCGTTATCGCGAACGCTGGATCGTGAGCCAGAGTCACTATGCGTATCACCCGCCACACCAGGGTTACGATAACGTGAATGACCGCGTGCGACGGATGCGGAGGAGTGACAGGGGTGGTGTCGCCATCGTACGGTCAGCTCATTTTTCCGATTGCTCCACCCCCCGGCTGCGGGCCAGAAAAGGAGTAAAGCGCAAGAGAATACACATTCTCCTGCCCTGTGGGCGAGAATACCCCTGA
>JBAXMH010000053.1:0-22388 GCA_037134395.1 Chloroflexales bacterium | reverse complement strand
TACATGCGTATCCTACCACCGCCTGGGGTATTTGGTTTTTACCGGTTCCCTAACCGCGCCGAATGGATCTTCGAGAAGCCCCTGGAGAGTATATTTATCGATGTGCCTAAGCGTGCTGACTGCCCGACATGTAACTATCAGACCTACGTAGCTAATGCCCTACAGATGAGCGTCGCTGAGGTTGCCAGCGCCGCCGAGTCGATACTCGCCGATGTGCCTGACGTCCAGTCGCAGATCAAGCGGCACCCGTAGCCACCATCACTCAGAACTGTAGAAAGAAACGGCTCCGCATGACGACAAATCGCGCCAGTACGTTTCCGCTGAATCGCGCCTTCGTCACTAACGAAATGGCAGCGAAAAATCGGGGCCGAATCGACACCTTTCTCCAAGAGCCTTTCGCCAATCCGGACATGTCGCCCCTAGTGTTCGGCCCGGTGCGTGTGAACAACAACATCTTCATCAGCTTGTTCCGGGTCTTCCGCGTGATGCCGGGGACATCGGTAGTAGTGGTTGGCAACGGTCAGGTGCTGGAGATACTTACCGAGGGTAGCTACCACGCCCTCTCGTTTCCGGTGATGAATCGGATCGACCTGTACGTAGTCAATGTACGTGAGCGTACTCTCGATATCGAGACCGAACAGGAGATCAACCTCATTTTATCAGACACCCGACGGCGGAGAGATCTCGGTGCCGGTAAGCCTGAACGTCGCGGTCAGCTACCAGATCATCGCCCCCGACCGGGTGTCGCTCTATGTTGAGAAGCCGCTGACCGTGCTCTACGACACCGTGATGGAGTCGATGCGCTCGATCATCTTCTTCGCCAAATACCGCGACTTTCAGGCCGGCGGCCAAGCCGGCTACATGATCGCCCAGCAGCTCCAGAACCGTGGCGTAGAGGAGAACCTGGGCGTTCGTGTGTCGAACGTGCAGATTACACGGCTCGCTGGCGCTGAGGAGCTTGATCGCGAATTGCGCGAAGTCTTCATGGAGACTCGTAGGGCACAGACGCAGGCCGAGGTAGCAAAGGTTCAGGCCGGCGCCCAAGCCGAAATTGAGATGCTCATGGCATCCACGCAGATGAACATCGCACGGATGATCGAGCTGACCCCTGAGTATCTACTGACCTCCAACCCGGACATGTATGCGCGGGTCTTCGGCGACCGGGCCCAAAGTGATGCACTGCGATTGACCGCGCTCACAGAACTAGCAAAGGCTGGCATGCTGCCTATGGGCATGGGCACAGGTGCGAGCGGCGACGACTTACGCAATGCCCTACTCGGCGCGATTACTGGCTACGCCTCGCTGCCGCCATCCAGCATGGGCACTGCCAGATCTCTCGGCTCTGGCAGTGCCTTGCCGCCGCCCGCCGCCCGCTTCGGCGGGGCGAGTTCACTCGCTCGGCTAACCGACGAGGTGCGTGCGTTACTTGCGCAGGGCATAAACACGGTGCTACGTGAGGATATGGGTGCCTACTACGTGACGGTTAACCTGCGTGACAGCTCTGGCCACACTCTCGATATCTACTTTGTTTGCACGGGACGACACCCCCAGGAGACACCGACAATGTTCGTCGAGCTGGATGGTCAACCGCAGCCATTTAAGCCGCTGGCTCTTGCCAATTGGACACCACAGAGCGACCTGCTTGTCCTCGTTGAGGCTGTCACTGCTGCCTACGCATAGAATAAATTAAGAGATCTCAATGAGCAAGCCATTTAGCTACGTTAGCAATCCCGATGAAATTCACTACTCTGAGCAATACCTTCGCCAATTATCCGGGTGATGGCTCAACCGGGAGCGGATAGATACGCCCAATCCCTGTGATGGCGGCCAAGATCCGCTGCAATAAACCCGGCTCTGGCTTTTCCGGAAGGAGTTTAATCACGTCCTCGGCATAGGAACGCCCTCGGTAGTGCGCCTTGAGATCCCGCACACTGCGATTCGGGTCGGTGTCCCGACGATCCCGCATGAGGCGACGACTCAGGTTCACCATGAAGAAGGCCAGGTTCATGGCATTGGTGACGGCAGCTTCTGTGATGACCATAAAGTCCTCCAGGCCCCCGTATTGTTTAGCATCACGGAAGGTGAACTCAATCGGGAAACGCAACTGATAATCGTCACGCAGGACATCCCAGGTCAGGATACGGTCCGTGCTGAAGAGGTAAACATGCGCCTGCTTCCCGGTGGTCTGATGGTGTTTGACGATCACGACCACATTCAACGGCTGGTCAAAGGTCTCGTGCCGCGCCTCAACCTGATAGATGCGCGTCTCAATGTCGCCCTCCACGCTCGTCTGTTTCAGGACGCGCTCCGGGATGGCGGTGGGGTCAATCCGCTCACCATAGATCCGATGCGGGCCACGTCCCGCATCGGGGCCATCATAGGGATAGGACAGCGCCGAATCGTTCCGCAGCTTCGAAATCAGATGCAATCCGAGTCGGCGGGCCATCAGGATCGCATTGTGGTTGCCGAAATGCCCATCCACCACCAGGTATTTCACGGTGAGGTACGGGCGAATGCGAACCAAGAGACCCGGGATCATCGTGCTGATGCAGGTGTGTTCCGCATTCAGGGGCGCATCGGCCTTGGTCTGGGTGCGGCTGCCCTTCGGTCGCCCCGGTTTCCTCTTCGCAGCGGGCAGAGTCGGGGGCGACACCACCGCAGGTTCGCGGAGTACCTGCTCCACCTGCACCGGGAATGCCTGCCGTTGGCTGCGACTGACCAAGGCGAGCGCGAACAGCGAGACTCCTGGCACCGGCTTCCCAAAAATGCTCGAAAAGAAGCGATCCACGCCGAAGGTCTCCGTACCGGCTTTGGTCACCACACATTCATCCTCGATGACGAGCACATCATCGCCGGGTGTGAGCATCTGGGTGCGTACGAAGACCCAGAGGATCGCCGCCCAGGGCAAGGGAGTGTGAAAGAATCGTGGGATGGTGCGATAGCTCCCACCCGTTCCCGTCCAGCGCGAGAGCCCGAGCATCGTCACTCGCCCCGTGATCGCGAGCATCGCGAGGGCGATCCGGCTCAATTGCCGAATTGTGGTCATCCGAAGTTCACCGGACAGGCAGCAGAGCAATGGTAGAATAGCGTCCATGGCTTATGTGGGCTTTCCGTTGTGTTCGTTTCAACACCCCAACGGTACCACAGAAGCCATTTTTGTTCGCAGTCAGTTTTGGCGAAGGTATTGCTGAGACGTGGAGAAAGCAGGGGGTCGCGGCGCCACAGTATCAGATGTGTCATGTTAGCATTGTCGCACGGACCCCCAATACTCTAGCTTTCTCTCCAGCCATTTTTAGCAGGAGAGGCATGCACTGATGAATGACAATGAACTCATAGCCTTAGCCGCAAAGCTGAGCGAATTGCGCGAGGAGTTTGATGAAACAACGGCGCGCGCCGCCTTCGAGAAGAAAGCCACAAGGCTGACACTAGACCAACGCGCCCGCGTTGAGTCCCTAATCTTCTTTGGTGATGGTAACCAGTTTAGCGATGTAAAGATCGGAGATGTGGCTGGTGAGGATATAGTCAAAGGAACAAAAGGTACTACAGATATCAGTGGTACCCTGTATGGGGCAGCGGTGGGTGTCAGTACTGGCATTATCCAGCTCTTCTTTGGTGCCCGCCCACCAGCCGATGGCCGCCAAATCCTCAATGCTTATCTCGACGCGCTTTGTGAGCGCTACCGCCCTCTAGCTCTCAGTCGCCTACTCACTAGAGAGCAAGCAGGCAACGAGCATGCCAGTGCGCCCTCTTTGCCACTTGGCGCCGTCTATACCGCACTCTCAACTGACGCCCGCATTCCTCATGAACGCTTTACATTGACACCGGATGAACTAGATAGAGCCCTCGCCGCGGCGAACCCCGATATCATACCGCCTGATCGACTACGCCTACCCGTAGCTGATATTGTTTATGGCTTTCACGAGATCTCTGCAGCATTGCGTATTGTTCACCCCATAGCTGAAGCGCGGTCGCTGCCTGAGTTTTGTGGCACTCTACGCCATGTGACAGCTCGCGCAGTGACCAACCATGACAATGCTGTGCCTATTGTTGGCCAATGGTATCAGCCGGAACTAGCGGTCGAATGTCTAGCGGCAGCGCGCAGTCGCATTGTGATGCTCGGCGACCCTGGCTCGGGAAAATCCACAGTCCTACGCTACTTAGTCGTTAGTATCGCCGAAGCGCTGCTCGCCGGCCAGACCAATGGCCCTAGTGATCTGCGTGGCTGGGAAGGTCGCCCGCTCCCAGTACCCATCTTCTGCCCGCTTGGCCCGGTTGCAAAATTGCTGGACGATAACCCTGCCCACGACCTTGGACGGATCATTGAAGCAGTGCGACAGAGCGTTTTTGGTCCCTCTGGGCTGCGTGCGGATCTCCATGACATGTTGCTCCAAGCCTGGCACAGCGGCGGTGTCCTTCTCTGCTTTGACGGACTTGATGAGGTCACCGGCATACCAGAGCCGACTCAAGATGGATCACGCAGCCGTCGCGAGCGACTTGCCGAAGCCCTGCGATGCCTATCTCAACAGGTCGGCGACTCATCAGTGGTGATCACCTGTCGTACCACGCCCTATAAGCAGGATATTGCCTGGCAGATGCCTGCACCTTGGCAAGTGCGCCGGATCGAGCCTTTCTCATTCAGCCAGGTGCGCTTTTTTGTCGAGGCCTGGTACGCCCAAAGTTGCGTGGTGGCTAGTGCAAAGCTTACGGCAGAAGAGGGCCGGCGCAAGGCAGATGAATTGTTGCGCGCCATCCCGGTTAAGCCTGGTCTGCGCGCTATCTGTAACTCGCCGTTGCTACTGACCATGGTGGTTCTGCTACACTATAACCAGAAGCAACTGCCCAACGAGCGCGCCGAAGTCTACGAGGAGTTAGTTGGCTTGTTGCTCGACCGCTGGGAGTGGGTACGCACTAACGAGCAGACACATGTGCCGCTTATGCCTTTCGGCGAGCGGCTAGCTTTACCACAGCTGCGCGCCCGCGATCTGCGCGCTGCGCTAAACCAGATCGCATACGCAGCCCACCGTACAAGCTCAGGACGGTCGCGGGGTGATAGCCGCGCAGATGATCTATGACTTGCTCGAACCAAAGTTTCGTAATGCGATTAACGCCGATCGGCCCAAACGAGTACGCAAAGCCGAGTGGACAGCGAAGGTTGAGATTTTCCTCGATCTGCTTGTACATGAGAGTGGGCTGATCCAACCTGACGGTGATACAACCTATGTGCTGCCTCACCTGACCTTCGAGGAGTATCTGGCCGCCTGCTACCTAGCTGAGCAGGAGGACGTTGAGGCGGCACATGCGTGTTGGAGCGAGGGTGGTGATCGTTGGCACGAGCCCCTACTACTCCTGATGGGCTGTTTACGCCTACAAACTAAGCATAAGCAGGTGTACGAGTGGCTCAGCCTGTTGCTTGACGAGACGGTGGGCAAAGATGAAAAAACCAAAGCACAATGCCAACGCGACGCTATCCTGGCTGGAGCCTGCTATCGCGATCTGGGCGGGCGGCGCTACATGCAGGATCGCTGGCACATCCGTAAGGTGGACGCACTGGAAACGCGACTATGCACATCACTTTTAGCTGTGTTGGAACATCCTGATCCTGAGAGCCTACTACCACTCCGTATTGAGGCTGGCGCAACCCTCGGACATCTAGGTGACCCACGTATCCCTGTGACGCTCGATGCTTGGCGACGTGAGTTGGCATCGCCAAGCGAAATCTTCGGCCAACCAACTGGTTACTGGTGCTTTGTGCGCTCAGGGGAGTACCATATCGGTGGATGGGAGAAAGACCAACCCTCATCGATCATCCAAACCTCTGCCTTTTGGATCGCTCGTTTCCCGATCACGGTTGCCCAGTACACGTCATTTGTGACTCAAGGCTATGGCAAAAGTGCCGAGCGCTGGTGGACGCAAGAAGGGTGGGTATGGAAGGGCAAACGCACTCAACCATGGGGATGGGATAGACTAGAATACCGTGGCCATAATCAACCAGTAGTCGGAGTGACGTGGTACGAGGCGACTGCGTTTTGTGCTTGGCTCACCGAGCAACTCCGAACCGCTCTTCCTACAGGCTATGTCATTCGACTACCTAGTGAGGCTGAGTGGGAAGCGGCAGCAGCTTACGATACGCAGATGGAACAACGGTCGTATCCATGGGGAAACGATGATCCGACTCAGGAGCGGGCAATTTATGATACGAGCCTGCTAAGAAGCCCGGCACCAGTAGGCTGCTGCCCGGCGGGTGCAGCAGCCTGTGGAGCACTGGATTTTTCTGGGAATGTATGGGAGTGGACAACAAGTAGTCACAGGGGATATCCGATACAAAGCGGTGATCTAGTAAAAGGCTTTACAAGCAACGATTGCAATGTGCCTTTACGAGGTGGGTCATGGTACGATAATAGTATAAATATTCACTGTAAGGTGCGGAAGCGCGACCATCCCGACGTTGACAATCTTTTTGACAACAGGGGCTTACGGGTGTGCTTGACTCCTGGGATCATATAGGGAAGCGGAAAAGCTAAAGCATCCCGGTTCGAGGGAGCTATCGCAACAGCGAGGTGTAGCCCAGGTGATCGTCGGCTAGTCGGGACGGACAAGTTTTTCGCTTCCTAAGATGGCATTCATGGTGTTCGTATCAGGCAAAACGAAAACATCCGCTTTCGCACACAGTTCCGGAACGAGACAAAAAGACATCTTCCCCATCGTGCCCGTGTTACGAATCGCGTATTTCTTATAGGGAACATTCGTAGGGCAGAGACAATCACCATTGCAGAAATAGTTATCGGCGGGCTGGTCAGCAGTACAAGGCATACACTGAGTACAAGACGACTACGACGAAGGCAACGGAGCAGAAGGCTGCGCCACCCGCCAAGAGCGAGTCGGCGAACAAGGGCTAGCAGGTCGCGCAGATCATCAAGGCTAGCGTTCAGCAGCATGGCGAGCCCAAGGATGTGAAGGTAGTCGAGAGCTTCGAGGACGACCCTGATACCTACGAAGAGGCGCTCCAGAAGACGCTCGCTCGCCTAGTTGAGCGATCTCAGCCCTTCGCCCAGCAGCTCCAGACCCTGGCCCGGCAGGTGAATATCCAGACCGGCGGGGTTCAGGGCAGCGTCAACGTCACGGGGCAGGGGAAGATCATTGGGCCGAGTGCCGCCGTCAACACGGGCACGATGGGCGGTACATTCAATGTCGGCGGCGATGATAATGTACGCCACGGCGCGGATGTTTTTGGGATGGAGGTGAAAGTCTGGCGTGATCGTCGGCCAGACCCGATCACGGATGGGCTGCCGCAGCTAGAGGGCTACCTCGCTCGGCTCGATCTGACCACTGGCTGGTTGATCATCTTCGACCAGCGCCGTGGTCAGCCGCCCATCGCCGAGCGCACCCGGACAGAGGTAACAGTCACGGCGAGCGGGCGGATCATCACGATCATTCGGGCGTAGTTCAGGCGAGGATACGATGATGGCCGATCTTATCGGATGAGTTTCCTTATCGGACGAGTTATGGTCGGGTTATTGGGGCGAACTCGACCGATAACATGCGTGTGCAGCGGATACTTCATCCGAAAAGGTAGATTTTCGGTACAGTTATGATTCGCACGCCGCCGGTGACGGAATCGGTGTTCGATTCTTATTTTGTTGCGCACTTCGTCTTTATAAGTGATGTATATTTCACTATTCATAGTAGACGATGTGCTATGATTGTACCCTAATTCAGGTCTAGTGATGCCATCGCTGTCATCGTCACTCCTCTGACATTCCCCCACTCGTTCCTGCTCATTCCTGCTCATGCGTCATGCGCTCGCATCACCGTCACCTCGACGATGAACAGCGAGTGTCGTATGAACCCCCTCGCCGCCTACATCCCCCAGGATCGCTGCCACGCTCTGGCGTGCGGTACCCCCCTTCCCGACCGCACGAGGGGTGCCGCCCTCTTTGCCGACATCTCCGGCTTTACTCCGCTCACCGAGGCGCTGAGCCTCGCCCTTGGCCCGCGCCACGGCAGCGAAGCCCTCACCGACCAGATTAATACCACCTACGACGCCCTCATCGCCCAGGTTGATGCCTTTCACGGCAGTGTGATCGGCTTTGCCGGTGACGCAATTACCTGCTGGTTTGATGATGCCGACGGCCCGGCTGCCCGGCGTGCCGTCGCCTGCGCCGTGGGGATGCAGCGGGCGATGGCCGTCTTCGCGCAGATCGTCCTGCCGGGGGACATCCACAGCAGCCTCGCCCTGAAGGTTGCCGTGGCGTGTGGCCCTGCTCGCCGCATGGTGGCGGGCGACCCGGCCATCCAGATGCTGGATCTGCTGGCGGGGACAACGGTGGCGCGGGTGGCAACCGCCGAACACCACGCGGTGGCGGGCGAGATCGTGCTGGATGCCGCATGTGTGGCGGAGTTGGGTGCGGTGGTATCTATCGGCGCGTGGCGCGAGGATACCGAGACGGGCGAGCAGTTTGCCCCGCTGCATGATCTCACCGACATCCCGCCGACCTCGCCGTGGCCTGTACTGTCGGCGGACGTACTGACACCCGAGGTGCTGCGTCCCTGGCTCTTGCCAGCGGTCTATGCGCGTGAGAGGGCGGGGTACGGGGCTTTTCTCACCGAGTTGCGCCCTGCCGTCGCCCTCTTCCTGCGCTTTAGTGGGATTGACTATGACACCGACCCCACTGCTCACGCCCGACTCGATACCTTCGTCCGTGCGGTACAGAACATCCTAGTTCGCGATAACGGTGCGCTGCTTCAGGTGGTGATCGGCGACAAAGGTAGCTACCTCTGCTGCGCGTTCGGCGCACCCGTGGCCCACGAAGATGATGCCCGCCGAGCAGTGATGGCCGCCCTCGCCCTCTCACACGAGGTCGCCGATGCCAATGGCATGCCCCCGCTCCCGATCGGCATCAGCACGGGGGTGATGCGTTGCGGTGCCTATGGCAGCACCAGCCGCCGCACCTACGGCATCCTGGGCGACGAGGTGAACCTCGCGGCGCGGCTGATGGGACTGGCCACACCGGGCGAGATCCTGGTGAGCGGACATGTTCAGGCTGCGGTGGGCACGACCATTGCGTGTGAACCACGTCCACCCGTTAAGCTCAAGGGCAAAGCCGAACTCCAGTCCGTTTTCCGTGTGAGCGGTCTGCGCCAGGAACGCGCCGTGCGTCTGCATGAGCCGACCTACACCTTGCCGATGGTCGGTCGGGCAGACGAAATCACCCAGATCCGCCAGATACTCGATCACGTGCTGACTGGGCGTGGCCACGTACTCGGTATCACTGCCGAGGCGGGACTAGGCAAGTCACGTCTGGTTGCCGAGGTCATCCGGATGGCCTATCAGCGCGGCATGATCGGCTACGGTGGCGCATGCCTATCCACCGGCACACATAGCCCCTACCTCGTCTGGCAGGTGATCTGGCAGGCGATCTTTCATCACGACCCGACGGCATCGTTACGGCAGCAGATCCGCACGGTGGAGGACTGTGTGAAGGGCTGGGCACATGCGCGTACCGACGCGATCCCCCTTCTGGGGCCGCTGCTTGGGCTCTCTTTACCCGAGAATGACTTTACCCAAAGCCTGGAGCCAAAGGATCGCCAGGGGGCGTTGCATGCGCTTCTGCGTGACTGCCTGATGGCGATGGCCCGCGAGACCCAGGGCATAGGCGGCGGATTGCTGATCGTGGTGGAGGACGCCCACTGGATTGATGCCGCATCAGCCGATTTGTTGGCCGATCTGGTGCAGGTAATCTCGATGCTGCCGGTGCTGCTGGTGCTGGCCTATCGTCCACTCGACTCGGATCAGGCGTGGGACGTGCGGGTTGCGGAGGTACCGAACCACACGCACATCAGTCTTCCGGGCCTTGACGATGGTGCAATCGAGCAATTGATTCGGGCGAAGCTGCAGCAGCTCTTCCCCACGCGGGATGGAGCACTGGCGACCGAGCTTATCGCGGAGTTGATGGAGCGTACCCAGGGCAACCCCTTCTATCTGGAGGAGGTGCTCCACTACCTGCATGATCGGGATATTGACCCCCGCGAACTGGCAAGTCTCAAGGGCACAGAACTTCCGGACAGCTTACACCGCCTGATCTTAAGCCGACTGGATCAGCTCAGCGGACAGCAGCAGGTAATCCTTAAAACATCAAGCGTCATCGGGCGGCGATTCCTGGTGGCATGGCTGCACGGAGCCTTCCCCCGTCTGGCCCCACCCACGGGACTCACGGCGGAATTGGCGGAACTGGCGGAGCGTGAGTTGACGCCACTGGACACGCCTGAGCCGGAGTTGGCCTACCTCTTCAAGCACATTATCACCCGCGAGGTGGCCTATGAGAGCCTGGGAGCGGCCACGCGGGCGGCGCTGCACGAGCAACTGGCGAGCTACGTGGAGCAGCACGCCGGGGCCGACGCCGACGCACTGCTTGACGTACTGGCCTACCACTACGAGCAGAGCAATAACCTCTTGAAGAAGCGTGAATATCTGCGGCGAGCGGGGGATGCGGCGGCGGCGCGCTACGCCAACACAGCGGCCATGAGTTACCTGAGCCGGGCACTCGATCTGGCCCCGCCCGATGATGTGGGAGATCGCTACGCACTGCTGCTGGCCCGTGAACAAATCTACGCACTCTGTGGTGAGCGCGACGCGCAGCGGGCCGACCTCATGGCCTTGGCGATTCTCGCTAACGACCTGGCTGACCCGGAGACCCGCGCTGAGGTATCTCTTCGCCATGCGTGCTACGCGAACGACACCAGCGATTTTGCGACGGCTGAACGCGCCGCTCGTGAGGCAGCCGTATGGGCGCAGACCGCCGGACATATGCGGCTAGAGGCCACGGCTATACATCGCCTGGGCTGGGTACTGCGCAGCCAACGAGCCTATGGAGCGGCGCACACGCAGCTAGAACGAAGCCTTACGCTGGCCACTACCGCCGCCGATAACCATCAGATCTGTGTCACCCTCAATGCGCTCAGCGCCGTAGCCGCCGACCAGGGCCGCTACGTAATGGCGCGTGACTACCTTGAGCGCAGTTCCGCCATAGCGCATGCGAGCGGGGATCGCCGGATGGAGGGCTATGCCCTCAGTAATCTGGCTGGGATTGCGGGTGAACAAGGCCAGTTGACTGCGGCCATCAGTTATCTTGAGCAATGTCTCACGGTAGCGCGAGCAATTGGTGACCGCCGGTTTGAGGGACACATCCTCGGGAACCTGGGTTTCACGCAACATAACCTGGGTGACGATGCCGATGCACGAACCTCGTGTGAGCAGAGCTATGTCGTTGCGAGTGCGATCAGTGACCGGCAACAGATGGCCTTCACTTGTGGGAACCTCGGTCTGGTCGCCTTGGCGCACGGCGACAGTACCGGCGCAGGTGCCTATTTTCAGCACAGCCTAGCCCTGGCGGAGGCGCTGGAAGATCGCTTCCTCATGGGCATGGCGCAGCGAGGGTTAGGCAATGTGGCCCTGGCTCTGGGCGATCTGGATGCGGCGGCCCACGCCTTTCAGGAGTCCGCCGCGCTCTTGCGCGAGGTCGGCTCACCGGCGCTGGTGGCCGAACCACTCGCCGGGTTGGTGCGAGTGGCTCTGGCACAGGACGATGTACCACACGCACTAGTTTTTGCTGAAGAGATCCTGACCCACTTGGCGACCGGCACGCTCGACGGGGCCGAAGAGCCGATGGTGGTCTACCTCACATGCATCCAGGCGCTACGAGCGAACGGCGACCCACGTGCATCGGCATTGCTGACTCGCGCCCACGCCGAATTGCTGTCCTGTACCGAGCAGATCGCTGACCCCGAGGCCCAGAAAAGGTTTCTAGAGCAAGTGGCGGCACACCGGGAGATTATGGCACTGGCTGAGGGCTGAAGGTTGCTGCAATCTATGCCATCCAAAATCTAAAATCCATAAGGAGGCTCGTTATGTCCCATCGCATTTCACTCATTGTCTTCCCGCTCGTTGCACGGCGCATATCTGTGTACTTCTCTGCATTCGTCTGTAGTGCAAATTTGCTTCGTTATTTCGTCGTGATCGTACTACTTCTGGCTATGATGGGTGTTGTGCCGACTGCCCACGCCGCGAATCTCACGGTTGATACGCTCATTGACGAGAACGACAATAGCTGTAGCGATGGCGACTGCTCGCTGCGTGACGCCATTACCGTCGCGACGACCGGCGATACTATTACCTTTGCGACGGGCCTTGCCGGGCAAACGATTACGCTGGGCAGTCAGCTCGCCATCGCGAAGGATCTGACAATTGATGGCTCTAGTCTGGCTCCCCAAGTTAGGGTGAGCGGTAACGATGCCGTGCGGGTGCTTTATATCTCGAGTGGCATCGTCGTGCTGCGGGGGCTACAGATTATCAACGGCAAGACGCTCACTGGCGGCACATTATGTCCCACCTACTGCGGTGGTGGTATTTACGTTGATACAAACGGAACGTTGACGGTTAGTGACAGTACCTTCAGCGGTAACACCGCATCGTATCGCGGTGGTGGAATTACGAATGTCGGTAGTTTGACGGTGACTGGCAGTACCTTCAATGGCAATAGATCGTCCCTTGGCGGCGGAATCAGGAATTACGGCAAACTGACGGTAACTGGTAGCACATTCAGCGGCAATGTGGCGACCAACAGTGGTGGTGGAATGTACAACACAGGCACGCTGACAGTGACCGGCAGTACCGTAAACGGCAATAGTGCTGATGCTGGTGCTGGGTTTTACAATGCCGATTCAATGATACTTTCGAGCAGTATAATCAGCGGAAATACATCCTATTACGGTTCTGGTATTTACAACACGAGCACCATAACCGTGACCGACAGTTCATTTAGTAAAAATAGCGCCACTGATGGAGGTGGAATCTACAACACGGGCAGCCTAACCATGACGGTCGCTACCTTCAGCGGTAACGTAGCGACCAATAGCGGCGGTGGAATGTACAACACGGGCACGCTAACGGCGACGGGTCTTACGTTGTCTAACAATTGGGCGTTCGATGGTACGACCCTCGGAACTGGAGGGGGAGTACAGAATACCAGTGGAAACGTGAGGCTCACCAACTGCGCTATCAGTCGAGGTGCGGCGCTTCATGGTGCTGGGATCTACAACGCCAGTACCATGACCCTCACCGGCTGTACCCTCAATGCGAATGATGCGTCATTGGGTGGCGGAGTCTACAATGACAGTACTGGCGTGCTAACAACAACCAACAGCACATTCAGTCGCAATACGGCGGACAGTGGAGGGGGCGGGATTCTTAACACGGGTACGCTAACGGCGACGAATATCACCCTGAATGGAAATAGTGCCTCCAATGGTAGTACGATTGGTACCGGAGGAGGATTTCAGAATAACGGCGGAACCGCCACATTCACCAACTGCACCATCAGCAACAACCAGGCTGAGGGTACCGCAGAAGACGGTGGTGGCGGGATGATGGTCTATGTTGGAACCGCTAACCTCGTCAACTGCACCATCGCGGATAATAGTACGACCAGCGAGGGAAACACCGGCTACGGCGGTGGTGGGATTAGTGCGTCTAGTGGTGCTACGGTGAGTCTCCAGAACACGCTGGTTGCCGGAAATACTTCGACAGCGAACAAGCCCGATCTGAGCGGCGCGATTACATCGAACGGGCATAACCTGATCGGACGTGTGGATGGCAGCACGGGAATCACCCACGGCACTAATGGCGACATCGCTGGAAATAACGCCGAACCGGTAGTCGCACGTCTGGCTATTCTGGCTGACTATCAGGGTACGACCTACACGCATGCCTTGCTGCCGGGGAGCCCGGCGATTGATGCCGGCGCTAACTGTGCTGCGACTGACCAACGTGGTATTGCGCGTCCACAGGGAAGCGCGTGTGATATTGGCGCGTTTGAGTCACGGGGTTTCACGCTCGCACTGACGAGTGGTGATAATCAGCGCACGCGCACCGGTACTGCATTTGCGGCTCCGCTGGTTGTTACGGTCGCGGCGAAGGGAGCGGGTGAACCAGTCGGTCCAGGTGGAATAGTCACCTTCAGTGGCATGAACACGGGTGCCAGTATCACCTCGACGACGGTGACGACGACGACGAACACGAGCGGACAGGCCAGCATTGCCGTTACAGCGAACACGACTTCCGGCGGGCCGTATGCGGTTGTTGCAATGACGTTGGGTGTGATCGATCCCGTTACGTTCAGCCTGACCAATGCGATTCCCACCATAGAGGTGCTAGGAGCGGGTCGAGTCATTGCCAGAGGCGACACCATCCCGAGTAGTATCGACGACACTGACTTTGGCGGCATATTCGTGGCAGGTAGTGTGACTCACACCTTCACCATCAGCAATAACGGTACCGGCGATCTAAACCTGAGCGGGAATCCACGGGTCGTGTTCAGCGGTGCCGCAGTGAGTGACTTCACTGTGGTACAGCAGCCGACTTCGCCGATCTCGCCTGGTGGGAGCGTCACCTTTCAGGTGCGCTTCACACCCAGCACAACGGGCCAGCGTGGTGCGACTATTAGTATCATCAACGATGATAGCGCTAAGAACCCCTATACCTTTGCCATCCAAGGCAAGGGTGTTTTTACCACCTACCTGCCCCTGATACGGAAATGAGAGATGTCCGAGATAGGTAGGAGTGACGTATTACCATGCACCGCTCCTACAAACAAGGAGTCTTTTATGTCTCCTCGATGGACGCACGTCACCCTGCCACTGCTCGTTTGCCTGACCCTTATCTTGCTGCTGCCCGATACACCCGCACCGCTGGCACCACCCGTAGCCCATGCCGCGAGCAGCCCGCTGGAGTTTCTGTGGTCTGCTCAACAAGCATCAACTACCAATAGTCTCGCGTGGGGGGATGTGGATGGCGACGGTGATCTCGATCTTGCTGTTGGAAACTCTGGAAAGCCAAACCAGCTTTATCGTAACCAGGGCGGCATGCTTACACTTGACCCTGCCTGGAATCCTGTACCGCAGAATACCTGGAAGGTTGCGTGGGGGGACGTGGATAACGACGGCGATCTTGATCTTGCCGTCGGGAATCGGGATGGGGCGAACCAGCTCTACCGTAACCACGGCGGTACCCTGACCCTCGACTCTGCCTGGAATCCCACTTCACAGCCTACGATTAGCTTGGCGTGGGGGGATGTGGACGGCGACGGCTATCTTGATCTCGCCGTTGCAAATGTCGGCAAGCCGAACCAGCTCTACCGTAACCACGGCGGCACACTGGTGCTTGACCCTGACTGGAATCCGACTCCACAGCTTACGATTAGCCTGGCGTGGGGGGATGTGGATGGTGATGGCGATCTTGACCTTGCCGTTGGGAACAATGGGCAGTCAAACCAGCTCTACCACAATCAGGCTGGCACGCTCACGCTTGACTCGGCCTGGGTTCCGCCAGCGCAGTCTACCGCCAGCGTGGCATGGGGAGATGTAGACGGCGACGGCGATCTTGATCTCGCGGTCGGGAACTACCACCAAGCGAGTCAGATCTACCGTAACCAAAATGGCGTGCTGGTTCTCGATTCCCTCTGGACGCCCGCATCCAATTGGACATCCAGCGTAGCGTGGGGGGATGTGGATGGTGACGGTGACCTTGATCTCGCCATTGGAAATGTATTCGCACCAAGCCAACTTTACCGCAATCAGGGTGGTATCCTCACCCTTGACCCTGACTGGAAGCCTATCGCACAGTCTACGTATGATCTGGCATGGGGGGACATAGATAGCGACGGTGATCTTGACCTCGCAATTGGAAACTACGGGGTCAACCAAATCTACCGCAATCAGGCCAGCACACTCGCCCGTGATCCTGTATGGATGCCATCGTTGCAGGATACCCGTTCTCTGGCCTGGGGCGATGTGGATAACGACGGTGACCTTGATCTCGCCGTTGGAAATAAGAATCAGCCAAACCAACTTTACCGCAACCAGGGCGGCACACTAATCCTCGACACCACGTGGACTCCGGGGGCAAAGGATACCCGCTCCCTGGCGTGGGGAGATATGGACAACGACGGTGATCTTGATCTTGCCGTCGGGAACTATGCACAGCCGAACCAGATCTACCGCAACCAGAACGGCACACTGGTGCTTGACCCTGACTGGAACCCTGTCGCACAGTATACCAACAGCTTAGCGTGGGGGGATGTGGATGGCGATGGTGACCTTGATCTCGTCGTTGGAAACGGCGACCTCAACCTTACTGTTGGAAACGCAAGAACGCTAAACCAGCTCTACCGCAACCAAGGTGGCACGCTGGTTCTTGACCCTGACTGGAAGCCTATCGCACAAACTACAACCAGCCTAGCATGGGGGGATGTGGACGGTGATGGCGATCTTGATCTCGTCGTTGGAAATAAGGACACACCAAATCAGATCTACCGCAACCAGGACGGGATACTGATCCTCGATACGACATGGAACCCTGTGTCACAACCTACGACCAGCGTGGCCTGGGGGGATGTGGACGGCGATGGTGACCTCGATCTGGCCGTTGGAAATGCCGACGCATCGAATCAGTTCTTTCGTAACGAGAGCGGCAAATTGATGCTTGACCTTTCTTGGAACCCGGTGCCACAAACTACCACCAGCCTGGCCTGGGGGGATGTGGATAGCGACGGTGACCTTGATCTTGTGGTCGGTGGAACGACGATACAGTTGTACCGAAATCAGGGTGGTGCGTTGGTTCTCGACCCCATCGGATTCTCATCGTTAACGACGTGGGGACTCGCGTGGGGTGATGTGGACAATGACGGCGACCTCGACCTTGTGATTGGGGGAAATGGACAAGAACAGGCCCAACTCTACCGCAACGGCACGAGTGGCGCACAGCGATTGCCTGCCAATCCGCCAACGGTCGCTACACGCCGCCCTGATGATGCTGCGGCGAGCGCCGGGTTTTACTCAAGCCCCCGCTTCATCAACAGCCGCCAGATCACCCTCCCCTTCACCCTTACCGACCCCGAGGGCGACCCAGTACGCGCAGTGCGAGCCGAGTATTCGCTCGATGGTGGTGGGCGCTGGTTGCCTGCCCTGCCTACCAATCCGCACGACACGGTTAATCTGGCGACATTACCCGAACGCTTCCCCAGCACCCCCGTAGCACCGATCTCCATCCCTGACCCTGGGCCGATCACCTCAACGGTAACTATTGCCGCACCCGCTAACGGCACCGTGGGATCCATCACCGATGTTGACGTTGAACTAACCCTCACCCACCCCACCGTTGGTGAACTGAGCGCGGATCTAACGGCACCTGATGGTACTGTTGTTCATCTCTTCTCCGCCGTGGGCAGTAGCGGCGCGAACATGACGGGACTCATCCTTGATGATGAGGCGACAACGCCTATCTCCGCCGGTACGGCACCCTTCAGCGGACGGTTCCGTCCATCAGGCAGTTTGGCCGCCCTTGACGGCAAACCCCCTGTCGGCCAGTGGTCGCTGAGCGTGACTGATGGGACGGCAAATCATACCGGTGCGCTTATTGCCTGGGCGCTGCGCATCAAGACCACCGGTGTACACCACGATTTCGTGTGGGACACCTTCGCCTCAGGTGTTTTCGGTCAGTCCGACAATGTCGTCGTGCGAGTGATTGCCTACCCTGCTCTGACCACCGGGCGCAATGGTACATCGCTTTTCCAGCGCCCCTATGCCGCCGCGACGACCTTTCCCTTCCGCGTGCGCGGTACCCAGGTACGGGTGATGGATGATCAGCAGCAGCCGCACCCCATGCCCGATGCCATCGTTTTTCGCCTCAACGACACCCTATCACGCGATCAGCAACTCTTCGCCCCCTCGTCCACCGCACCGGCCTATACCTCCGACTCGCTCGGCTACCTGCCCGGTCGCGGCACACTTGCCCTCACGGATACGTTGATCGCCTTGGCCCCTGTCCCGCTCCCTGGCCCCTACAGCAACGCCTACTCGCGGACGGTACGGCTCTATGCTACCAATATTATCACCACGCCCGCCGGGGTCAGCGGCTTCACCGTCACACAGTCTGGCGTGCAGACCGTCACCGTCTCCCTCAAACACCCCCTAGCTCTCTTCGATCTGCTCGTCTCGGTGGAGTGGGATGCTCGCTACGACGAACGCTTTACGGCTCAACTCACGGGCGACCTCGCCCGCGCCTCCGAACTGCTCTTCCAAGCCAGTCATGGTCAGGCCGCTCTGGGCCGCGTCACGATCTTCTACGATCGAGAGAACTGGGATCATGCCGACATTCGGATCTACGCCTCCAACCGCGTCCGCCCCTCAGCGATGATCGGCGGCGTCGCCACCTCGGTCATCACCGATCCGACGACCCTGAACACGGTCATTTATGGCCTCGGCCAGGTGCATATGGGTGCGATCTGGAATCGCTTCGGTAGCTCCAACGGCAACCTCAGCGATGACTGGCCGCGCACTCTTGTTCACGAGTTGAGCCACTACCTCTTCTTCCTGGGCGATAACTACCTTGGCCTGGTTCAGGGCCAAGTGGTGCCGGTAAGTAGTTGCCCCGGCCTGATGGGTGATCTTTATGCTTCCATCTGGCAATACCAGACCCGTGCGGGCTGGAATCCCGGCTGTGCGACGACGTTCTCGAACCAGGCCACGAAGCGGGCTGACTGGGAGACAATTACGACGTTCTATCCGGCCTTGCGTCCGCCGGGACTCGCGGTGGGTACCCTGCCGCCTGGGCCGATCCGGCTGCCCCTGGCACTCACAGAAATTGACGCGGTTGACCCGCTCACCGCAACCACCCGGCTCGCGGTGCCGATCTTCTACACCGTGGATGATGCGGGCGGGCGGGTCATCCCGGCGCTGACGGCGCGGGCCTACCTCTTCCAACATAGCCACGGCGAGCCGAGCAGCGACTATACCCAACTGACGCCGCTGGGGCGAGCCAGTAATGACCAAGTGCTGGCGCGAGGAGCGCGGGTGGGTGACAAGATCTGTCTCTTCGAGTCGACGGTGGCGCGCTTCGGCTGCGAAACCATCAGTGCTGGACGCGAGCAACTGACTTTGCACTACCGGCCCACGTGGCAGCCGGATATCCAGGTTACACCGGTTAATTCGACCACGCTAGACGTAACGGTCATGGGCCTGCCGCTGGGTACGAACGTTCTAACGGCAACACTCTACCCGCTTAACGATGACTTACGACCGGCCCTTGTTACTATCAGCGACGCCGGTAATGGCATCTATCGCGGCACATTCATCCTGAAATACCCACTACCGAACGCCTACATCCACATGGAGACGACGGATCGCGCACCGGATGGGGAGCCGATCTGGGAGACGGTGACCAACTTCGCAATGGATGGGAATGCCGGCGCGTACAACCGGATAGGCGGTGGCGCGTATAACCGGATAGGTGGTGGCGCGTACAACCGGATAGGTGGTGGCGCGTACAACCGGATAGGCGGTGGCGCGTACAACCGGATAGGCGGTGGCGCGTACAACCGGATAGGCGGTGGCTCATTCGTTCGCACCGGCGCTGCGCCAGTCTCTTCAGCCGAAGGCGACGTGCAGATCGTGGGCGACAATCTTAACTTCGCCCTCGGTCAGTTCCTGTTGTTCCAGACTACCAGCAGTCTGCCGCCGCTGCCGCCGTGGGCCACGCTGATTGGGCAGGGTTACCGGTTCACCACTTCGCCCAATATTCCGAACCTGAGCGGAAGTGCCCTGAGCTTTAGCTACCTAGATAGCGAAGTGCCTGCGGGTGAAGAGACGGGCATCCAGGTCTACTACCGCAGCCCAACCGCGTCAGCGTGGACGCCCATTACCACGACGCTAGATACCTACTTCAACCTGGCGTCGATTCCGACCCAGGGGCCGGGGCTATACGCGCTAATGAGCAGTGTCCACGTCTTGCTGCCGGCGGTGGGCTGGAACATGTTCTCGTACCCGGTGGCGCTCAGCCGCGAGGTTGGGCTGGCGTTGGGCTCGATCAGCGATTCGTACCGCATCGTCTACAGCCACGTGCCGACCGACACACTCGACCCCTGGAAGGTGTATATGCCTGCACCTGCGCCAACATGGGCGAGCGACCTGAAGCAACTATCCTTCGGTCGTGGCTACTGGATCTACGTGACGCAGGCAACCGATGTGCTGCTGAAGGGGGGCAGCACAACGAACATCGTAAGGACGGCAGGTGCCTTGAGCCTGCCACCGGCGGTGATCTATGGCGTGTTGAATACAGAGGCGGGTCAACCTGTGGAGGCGCACATCGGCGATACCGTCTGTGGGAGCAGTGTCACACGGGACGTGGGCGGACAGGTAGGCATGGTGGTAAAGGTAGCAGCAATGGGGCCACAGTCACCAGCATGCGGGATGCCGGGGAGCGCCATCACGATCACGGTAGGGGGACGTGCGGTAGGAACCACCACGTGGGATAACACCGTAGCGATGGATTTGACCCGCGTGTACCTCCCACTGCTTCGCCGCTAAGACACATCTGGGACGTACGCAGTTGAGGTCAGAAACCGCTGTGCAAAACCGTAAACCGCAATCCTGCCTGCTGAGTAAATAGGGCTTCCCGATACGACAAACCACCTCAACTGCGTAATTCCTTGATGTGATCGTCTCTGTCACCTACATCACCGACGGGATGACCGATAAGAGCGGTCTCCCTCCTAATCATCGGTATTGGACGTGAAGCAGCAAAGGAGGCATGGATATGAAACGCAGTATCGTTGCTCTCGCACTAGGTACACTGTTTTTTACGACTATTCTTGGCCCACATGATGTACTCGCTTCTTCGACAGAATTTTCAGGAACATATGCATCCTTCTGGCTGAGCGGAGCAAAGGATGTGGTAGTGAAGGTGGACAGTGCAGGGGGGAGGCACGCTGCTGTTGTCGAATGGATAGGCGATGGTGTTTTCTACGGCTATTGTTCGACTAACTGTAGCAAAGCGGAAAACTGGCTTTTTACCGAGGTCTACACTAGCCATGCTACGTATGGGTACGAACCGAATCAAGTTCAGCTTGAACTTGATTCTGCCAATCGGCCTCGCATTGCATTTAAGGTGAACCGTACCAGCATTGCATCCGACGGCTACTTCTATGCGGAATGTAACACCAAGTGCACAAATACCTTGAATTGGCAGACAGTTCGTTTCGCCAATGCAGGCGGTGTTACGTTCGGCGAATCGGACTGGTTCAAGCTCGATAGTCAGGGGCGGCCACGCGCTGTTACTCAGTTTGGTACATTTGTTGATTATCTGCTGAATGGTAATATTACTCTGTACTATTACCTTTGTGATGACTCCTGCCTGAACCCGACGAGTTGGTCATCAGTTGCGGTGGTTACTCTGACGAACCTCGACATCTTCACCATCATCACAACATCCCTTGATCTGACATCTACTGGATACCCGCGATTCGGTCTAGTTCTCAACAAGAACTCCCAGACGGATTATCCCTATTACTTTGAGTGTAATACTGCCTGTGACCTTTTATCCAACTGGAAGTGGGTTTATCTTCCAAACCAGTGGTCATCCTCCTTCCAGCTCGCACTGGACTCACAGGATCGCGTACGAGTGGCGACCTATGCGGCAGGTACGGTCGGCTATATCTCCTGCGACAGAACGTGCCTAAATGCCAGTAGTTGGAACACATACAAGATCCCTAATCTCCCAGCGGGATCGGGTGTTGGCATTGGCTTTATCTTCGATGATCAGGACCGACCGCATATGGCGTACACCGTGAACCAACCCTCCGCTGGAGCCAGGCTTGACTACCTGTACTGCGCGAGCGGGTGCGATTCACCGTCAACTGCTGATTGGCGCTGGGCAAAAATGGAAGAGGCCAGTTCCTTTCCGGATGCACCCTGGTATAGCTCCAAGTGCACGGTTCGAAAGTGGATGTTGAATGGGCCTGTATCATTAGCGCTAGATGCAAAATATCAGCCCATCTTTGGCTACGAAGCAGGCAACATCCAGGGGTGGTACTGCATTGACCCCGAACTGTCCGTTGGAGTAGCCCTCCGTAAAGGGCGCATTGGACAACTAGAAATTTCTCAAGCACCATCTGCTCCGGTGCTGTCATCCATCAGCAACGAAGATGCCGATGGGAATTACGTGATTTCCTGGAGCGCAGTGCCTAATGCGACCAGCTACACTTTAGAGGAGGATGACAACCCCGGTTTCAGCTCGCCAATGATTTGCTATACTGGTACTAATGTGCAATTTGCGATTACTGCCCAGATAGCAGGTACGTGGTACTACCGGGTACAGGCCAGTAATACGATGGGCGATAGCTCATGGTCAAACCAGGAACTGGTGACCGTCGCAGCAATGGCTTCGCCAACACCGACGGTCACACTCTCCCGTACGCCGACTGTTACGCCCACGGTGGTGATGCCCACGCCGACTGTTACGCCCACGGTGGTGATGCCCACGCCGACTGTTACGCCCACGG
>JBAXMH010000052.1:0-22436 GCA_037134395.1 Chloroflexales bacterium | reverse complement strand
TACCATCGAGGGTGAGTTGGGGAGTGGCCCCGGTAAGGGTGAGGGACTGGCCGTTGAGGTCAAGAGTACCGCCCGCGTTGACTTCAACCCGAGGCAGGGAGAGGGGACCGATGAGTTTGAAGACGACCCCCGGCAGAATGGCAATGGGGTTGGTGAGGCGAAGGGAGCCGCTGCCGGCGAAGGACTGGTTGGTGCCACCGAGTTGGAGGGTGTCGAGGGTGATGCTGCCGTTATTGGTGAGGATGGAGCCATCGAAGCGCAGGGTGCCCGTGCCGGTGATTACTGTGCTATTGGTGACATCCCCGCGCAGATGGAGCGTCCCGCTATTAAGCAAGGTTCCGCTTTGCATTGAGATCGCTGCCTGGGTGGTGAGGGTCTGTCCCTTCGCGACCTCGATCACGCCTTTCTGCGTGCTGTAATCGGCCATCGTCAGCGCGCCCGTCAGCGTCAGCGGCGCATCCCGCACCAGCAGGCGTCCACCTAGCACGCTCACTGGCCCTAGCTGTCCGCTCATCTGCACATAATCGGTGGATGCGCTGCCCCGGATGCGCAGCAGCCCGGTCTGCATCCCGTTGTTCACCACCGTTGGCGGATAGCTCGGGTCGCCCCAGATATCAAAAGTATAGCCCGCTGGGCCGGTCGCCAGTGTCCCATTAATCGTCAGCACCGGCCCCGCACTCGCTCCCGCCGCCGTGCGCAGGTTCGGGACGTTAGAGGTCAGTTGCCCGGTGCCACCCACATCAATCGTCAGGTTACGCCGGAAGTTCCCGTTGGTATTGAATGTCGTGCTGGAGCCGGTCGTGATCCGCACCGCGCCCATCCACTCGCCCGATCCGGTGATACTCTGGGTCGTCCCGCTGAAGCGGGTTTCGGCTATCCCCACGGTGCCACTGTTGGTAAAGGTCGTTCCGGTAAAGGTCACTATCCCCGTGCCGGTGATCACGCCGCTGTTCGTCATATCGCCCCGGATCTGGAGCGTGCCACTGCCGAGCAGGGTACTACCGCTCTGCATCGTCACCGCTGCCTGGGCGGTTAACGTCTGACCAGTGGACACCTCGACGACGGAGCGGATCGAGCCATTGATGTTCAGTGCGCCTATCAGCGTTAGCGGCGCGTCTCGCACCAGCAGCCGTCCGTCCAGCACCGTCACCGGGCCTATCTGTCCACTCATCTGTACATAGTCGGTGGATGCGCTGCCCCGGATGCGCAGCAGCCCAGTCTGTGTGCCGTTATTCACCACCGTTGGCGGGGAACTCGGGTCGCCCCAGATATCAATTCCATAACCCGAGGGACTCGTAGCCAATGTGCCGTTGATCGTCAGCACCGGCCCTGCACTCGCGCCCACTGCCGTGCGCAGGTTGGGATAGTAGTAAGTGTTGGGCTGTGCCGTTCCCCCGGTCTCAATCGTCAGGCTGCGCCGGAAGTTCCCGCTGGTATCCAGACTGGTGGTTGATCCGGCCATCACCCGCACCGCGCCCACCCACTCACCTGCTCCCGCCATACTCTGGGTCGTGCCACTGAAGCGGGTCTCGGCTATCCCCACCGTGCCACTGTTGGTAAAGGTCGTTCCGGTAAAGGTCACTATCCCCGTGCCGGTGATCACGCCGCTGTTCGTCATATCGCCCCGGATCTGGAGCGTGCCACTGCCGAGCAGGGTACTACCGCTCTGCATCGTCACCGCTGCCTGGGCGGTTAACGTCTGACCAGTGGACACCTCGACGACGGAGCGGATCGAGCCATTGATGTTCAGTGCGCCTATCAGCGTTAGCGGCGCGTCTCGCACCAGCAGCCGTCCGTCCAGCACCGTCACCGGGCCTATCTGTCCACTCATCTGTACATAGTCGGTGGATGCGCTGCCCCGGATGCGCAGCAGCCCAGTCTGTGTGCCGTTATTCACCACCGTTGGCGGGGAACTCGGGTCGCCCCAGATATCAATTCCATAACCCGAGGGACTCGTAGCCAATGTGCCGTTGATCGTCAGCACCGGCCCTGCACTCGCGCCCACTGCCGTGCGCAGGTTGGGATAGTAGTAAGTGTTGGGCTGTGCCGTTCCCCCGGTCTCAATCGTCAGGCTGCGCCGGAAGTTCCCGCTGGTATCCAGACTGGTGGTTGATCCGGCCATCACCCGCACCGCGCCCACCCACTCACCTGCTCCCGCCATACTCTGGGTCGTGCCACTGAAGCGGGTCTCGGCTATCCCCACCGTGCCACTGTTGGTAAAGGTCGTTCCGGTAAAAGTCAGGATGCCTGTGCCGATGATCGCACCGCTGTTGTTGACATCGCTCTGGATCTGGAATGTGCCGTTGCCAAGCAGCGTGCTGCTGGCCTGCACCGTCACCGCCGCCTGGGTGGTTAGCGTTTGGCCGGTAGCCACCTCAACCACGGAACGGATCGAGGTATTGACGTTTAGTGCGCCCGTCAGCGTCAACGGTGCGTCCCGCACCAGCAGCCGCCCGTCCACCACCGTCACTGGGCCCATCTGTCCGCTCAGTTGCACGTAGTCCGTGGATCCGCTGCCCCGGATGCGCAACAAGCCCGCTTGCGTTCCGTTGTTCACCACCGTCGGTGGGAGGATCGGATCGCCCCAGATGTCAATTCCATAACCCGAGGGGTTGGTGGCCAACGTGCCGTTAATCGTCAGTACCGGCCCCGCACTGGCCCCCACTGCCGTGCGCAGGTTGGGAAAGTAGTAAGTGTTAGGCTCCGCCGTTCCCCCGGTCTCAATCGTCAGGCTGCGTCGGAAGTTTCCACTCGTGTCGAGGCTGGTGGTTGATCCCGCCATCACCCGCACTGCGCCTACCCACTCGCCTGCTCCTGCCATACTCTGGGTCGTGCCGCTGAAGCGGGTCTCGGTCACACCCACGGTGCCGCTGTTGGTAAAGGTCGTTCCCGTAAAGGTCAGGACCCCCGTGCCTGTAATCACGCCGCTATTGTTCATATCGCTCTGGATCTGGAGCGTGCCATTGCCGAGCAGGGTGCTGCTGCCCTGTATTGTTACTGCCGCCTGGGTGGTCAGGGCTTGGCCGGTGGCCACCTCGACAATGGAGCGAATCGAGGCATTGACGTTCAGTGCGCCTGTCAGCGTCAGCGGCGCGTCCCGCACCAGCAGTCGCCCATCCACCACTGTTACTGGGCCCATCCGTCCGCTCAACTGCACGTAGTCTGTAGACCCACTGCCTCGGATGCGCAGCAACCCGGTCTGCGTCCCGTTGTTCACCACCGTCGGTGGGCGGATCGGGTCTCCCCAGATGTCCATTCCATAGCCCGCCGAGTTTGTGGCTAATGTGCCGTTGATCGTCAGCACCGGCCCCGCACTGGCCCCCACTGCCGTGCGCAGGTTGGGATAATAGTAAGAGGTGAGTTGCGCAGTTCCCCCGGTCTCAATCGTCAGGCTGCGCCGGAAGTTTGCATTAGTGTCCAGGCTGGTGGTTGTTCCCGCCATGATCCGCACTGCGCCCACCCACTCGCCTGCTCCTGCCATACTCTGGGTTGTGCCGCTAAAACGGGTCTCGGTCACGCCCACGGTGCCACTGTTGGTAAAGGTGGTTCCCGTAAAGGTCAGGATGCCTGTGCCGGTGATCACCCCGCTGTTGCTGACATCGCTCTGGATCCGAAGCGTGCCATTGCCGAGCAAGGTGCTGCTGCCCTGCACTGTCACCGCCGCCTGGGTGATGAGTGTTTGGCCGGTGGCCACCTCGACAATGGAGCGGATCGAGGCATTGACGTTCAATGCGCCCGTCAGCGTCAGCGGGGCGTCCCGCACCAGCAACCGCCCATCCACCACTGTCACTGGGCCCATCTGTCCGCTCAGTTGCACGTAGTCTGTAGATCCGCTGCCCCGGATGCGCAGCAGCCCGGTCTGTGTCCCGTTGTTCACCACTGTCGGCGGGCGGATCGGGTCGCCCCAGATGTCCATTCCATAGCCCGCCGAGTTTGTGGCTAACGTACCGTTAATCGTCAGCACCGGCCCCGCACTGGCTCCCACTGCCGTGCGCAGGTTAGGATAATAGTAAGGTGAGATCTGTGCGGTTCCCCCGGTCTCAATCGTCAGGCTGCGCCGGAAGTTTCCGTTGGTGTCCAGACTGGTGGTTGCTCCGGCCATCACCCGTACTGCACCCACCCACTCGCCTGCTCCCGCCATACTCTGGGTTGTGCCGCTAAAACGGGTCTCGGTCACGCCCACGGTGCCATTATTGGTGAATGTGACGCCGCTGAACGCAAGCAAACCCGTGCCGGTAATGACTCCACCATTGTTTATATCGCTCTGGATCTGGAGTGTGCCACTGCCGAGCAAGGTACTGCTGTCCTGCACTGTCACCGCCGCCTGGGTGGTGAGCGTTTGTCCGGTGGCCACTTCAACCACGGAGCGGATCGAGGTACTGATGATCAGTGCGCCCGTGAGCGTCAGCGGTGCGTCCCGCACCAGCAGCCGCCCGTCTACCACCGTTACTGGACCCAGCCGTCCACTTAGCTGCACATAATCGGTGGATGCGTTGCCCCGGATGCGCAGCAACCCGGTCTGCGTCCCGTTGTTCACCACCGTCGGCGGGCGGATCGGGTCGCCCCAGAGGTCAAAGCTGTTGCCAGCGGAAGTGGTCAATGTGCCGTTGATCGTCAGCACTGGCCCCGCACTCGCCCCCGCCGCTGTGCGCAGGTTGGGGATGTTATTGCCGATCTGCCCGGTGGCCCCGATGGCTATCGTCAGGCTGCGCCGGAAGTTCGCAGAAGTATTGAAGGTGGTGGTTGAACCGGTGAGGATGCTCACCGCGCCCGTCCACTCGCCACTGCCCGCCATTGCCGGCGTGGCGCTGCTGAAGTTTGTCTGAGCCACCCCTACGGTGCCATTATTGGTAAACGTCGTCCCGCCGAACGTGAGTACCCCCGTCCCCGTAATGATCCCGCTGTTGGCCATATCGCTCTGGATCTGGAGCGTGCCGTTGCCGAGCAGGGTGCTGCTGCTCTGCATCGTCACCGCCGCCTGAGTCGTCAGCGTTTGGCCGGTGGCTACCTCGACCACGGAGCGGATCGAGTCGTTGATGATCAGTGCGCCCGTCAGCGTCAGAGGCGCATCCCGCACCAGCAGTCGCCCATCCACCACCGTCACGGCTCCCATCTGTCCGCTCAACTGCACGTAGTCTGTAGACCCGCTGCCCCGGATGCGCAGCAGCCCCGCCTGCGTCCCCGTATTCACCACCGTCGGCGGGCGGATCGGGTCGCCCCAGATATCAATTCCATAGCCATAAATACTGGCAGCCAGTGTGCCATTAATTGTTAGAACCGGCCCCGCATTCGCCCCTACAGCTGTGCGCAGGTTGGGGAAGTTATTGCCGATCTGCCCGGTCGCCCCGCTGGCTATCGTCAGACTGCCCCGGAAGTTGGCGTAGGTATTGAAGGTGGTGGTCGAACCGGTGAGGATGCTCACCGCCGCACTCCACTCGCCACTGCCCGCCATCGCCTGGGTCGTGCCGCTAAAGTTCGTTTGGGCCACACTCACGGTGCCATTATTGGTAAAGGTGGCTCCGCTGAAGGTCAGTTTCCCCGTCCCGGTGATGATCGCGCCGTTGTTGATGTCCCCCGTTGCCGTTATTGTCACCGTCGCTGGGATAGTCAGCGTCGCACCGCCATTCACTGTCAGCCCCACCACACTCGTGCTGGCGGCGAGAATGGGCTTGTTCACGACATTGACAATCGTCACGCTGTCGGCAGTGGAGGGAGCAACCCCGCCGCAGCCGCTCCAGTTTGTCGGGTCGGTCCACACCGTTGAGGTGGTTCCCGTCCAGGTGCAGGCTGCGCCGAAGGCGATCTGTGGGACGATGAGCATGAATACGGCGACGAGTCCGATGGTGATGGCAACAGATAGGAGCAGTGGTGTGCGGCGCATAATTCCCTCCTCAAAGGGAGCCGCCAGATGCCGGGGTGGGGTGATGCGTTAAGGGCGATCTAGCTCGTTGTAGCGGGCAGATAGATCTTCCGCCTCGACAAGCTCGCGGCGGGCACCGAGTGCGCGCAGGGCGGGCAGGGCCTCGTCCAGGGCGGCGCGGCCATCGGCAATCCGCCCGAGGGCCGGGGCCAGTCGGGCCATGGCCAGCAGGGCGCGGGCAATTTCGTAGGGGCTGTCGGACTCATGCAGGATGGCGAGGGTTAGCGCGAGTTGTTCCCAGGCGGCGGTATGGTCACCAGCGGCGGCCAGAACCTCGGCGAGGACGCGGCGGCAGATGCCTTCTTCGGCGCTCGCCTCCAGGCGGATGGCCGTCGCCAGCGCCTGCTCGGCCATGCGGCGGGCCTGTGCGGGCGGATCACGCCGCAGAGAGAGTTCGGCCTGCGAGCGTTCGAGTTCGGGCAACAGATCCTCGGCACCGGCCTGGGCCAAGAGAACCCCCGCACGCTCCAGATCGGAGGCAGCCGCATCGAGGTTGCCGCGCAGCATGTGGGTGACGCCCAGGTTGATCCGGGCTACGCCCGCACCGTAGGCTGTTCCCAGGCGCTCGAAGCTCGCTAGGCTGCGCGCAAATTGCGCCTCCGCAGCCTCCAGATCGCCGCGCAGCTTGAGCAGATCGCCCAGGTTGTTGGCGATCAGCGCCTCGCCATAGACATCGCCAATCGCCCGCTTTAGCTCGGCCCCGGCGCTGTAATGGGCCATCGCGTCATCGAGACGGCCCAGGTCGTGGTTGATCAGAGCCAGATTATTGTGGGCGTCGGCCAGCCGGTTGAGGTCGCCGCTCTGCGTGGCCAACTCCAGACAACGGCTGGTCAGCAGATGGGCGCGAGTGTGATCGCCCAGCAGCGAGTGGGTGCCGCCCAGCAGCAGCAGTGCTTCGCCCTGGAGGTGTTCGAGCTCGTTAAGCTCGCTACTTTTCAGCGCCTGATCGCCCCAGGCCAGTGCCTGCGCGTAGTGTCCCTGGCGCTGGTGTAGCCCCGTACCCAGCAGCAGGCAGCGCACCACGGCAGGGTTCTGCGGCGCGTCGGGGAGTGCCAGGGCACGATCAATCCAGACGAATGCGGTCTCGAATTCGGCACGCTTCTCGTAGATCTGGGCGATATGGTGGTGAAGGCGGAGTTGGACGATGAGTGACTCGGCGGGGGTGAGGGTGAGCGCCTGGTGGTAGTGCGCCAGCGCCTGATCATATGCGCCGCTGAGGAGGTGCAGCCAGCCCATCCGCTCGTGGATCTCGGCAGCATCACCGGGGTTGGGTTCCGCGATCACACCGCTGTCAATGATCCGCAGCGCCTGGCTGAAGAGGGCGATTGCCTCGCGGTTCGCATAGCGTCGCTGGGCCACCCGCCCGGCCCGCAGGTGATAGAGCAATGCCTCGGGCCAGCTTTCGGCCAGCAGATAGTGGCGGGCCAGCAGGGCCAGCAGTTCATCGCTCTGGGTGTCGCTGATCTGCACGATGACCTGGGCCACCCGCCGGTGCAACTCACGTCGTCGCGCAAAAAGCAGTGCGTCGTAGGCCACGTCACGGATCAGGGCGTGGCGAAAGAAGTAGGTCGCCACAAGTGGCGGCGCATCGGCGGCGATCATGCTCGCGCCGTCAAGTCGCTCGATCTGGCGGGCGAGATCCGCAGCCTGGGCCATCACTTCGGCCAGCACCGGGAAGGCGAAGCGCTGCCCCACCACCGCCGCGACCTGAAGCGTCTCACGGGCGCGTTCCTCCAGGCGGTCGAGGCGGGCTGTGATCAGCCCCTCGATACGGTCGGGAATACCAATGGCGTCCGGCGAGCGGCGCAGATGCCAGCCGCCCTCGTCACGCATAAGATCGCCTGTCTCGCGCAGGCTCTGCACCAGTTCCTCGACAAAGAGCGGGTTGCCCTGAGTCTTCTCCAACAGCGCCAGCAACTCCGGGGGCGGGTGGTCATCAAGCAGATTCTCCAGGAGCGCGGCGCTCTCCTGGGCCGAGAGTTCGCCAATCTCGATGGACAGGCCGTGGACGAGATCGCGCCACGGCTCGGCAAAGGCAGGGTCGGGGCGATAGCCCAGGACGACGAGCAGCGGCACGTCGGCCAGACCCGCAACCAGCGTGCCGATCAGATCGAGCGAGAAGGAGTCCGCCCAGTGCAGGTCGTCGAGAACAATAACGGTCGGGTGGCGAATGGCCGCACCGCGCAGCAGTTCCAGCACCAGATCACGCAACCGCTCGGCCCGCTGTTCAGGCGTAAGGGCGGAGGTGAGCGGTGTCTCGTCTATCGGCAGGCCCAGCAACTCGCCGAGCAGCGGCGTAAAGCGGCTCACCTCCGGGGCTACATCGCCAATGCGTGCGGCAACATCGGCGGCGGGATCGAGGGTGGCCAGTTCCGGCGCAAAAAAGGCGCGCAGCAGAGCGCGTAGCGTCGAGGCGGGATTCGTCTGGGCGTAACTCTGGCTCTCCACGCGGTAGGTCGCGGCAGGTGTCCCCAGATGCAGCAGCGCCTCGTCAATTAGGCGGGTCTTGCCGGTGCCCGCCGTACCGGCCAGGGCAACTACCCGCCCCGCACCCGCCATAGCCTCCCGACCAGCGGCCAACAGGCGCGCCATCTCACCCGTGCGCCCAACCAGTCCCTGCGCGACGGGGGCGTTGCGCAGGGTATGCGCAAACGGCTGCAGACCCAGCGCCTCGGCCAGCGGCACCGGATCGGTCACTCCCTTGAGTCGCACCGGTGGCAGGTCGCGAATGATGGCGCGGTGGGCCACGGCTCGGCGCGTACTCGGCGAGAGGACGACCCCGCCCTCGGCAGCGACGCCCATGAGCCTCGCCGCCAAGTTCACTGGCTGCCCCATCACCGTGTACTCGTGGCGGATCGCCCCGCCAACCGTGCCCGCAAAAACGACCCCCGTATTGATGCCGATCTTCTGTGACAGGTGCAGAGTGTCTGTTCCATCATCCCCAATCCGCGATCTCCAATCGGCGATCAACTGGACTATCTCACCATTTGCCTCCGCCAAAGCATTGCGCAGATCGAGGGCCGCGCACAGCGCCCGCTCCGGATCATCTTCATGGGCCACCGGTGCGCCGAAGAGCGCCATCAGCTTATCCCCGTGCGTGTACATATCAACTTTGTTGACGATCCCACCGTAGCGATGGATCGTCTCCTGGGCACGTCGGTAGTAGGCATTCAGCGCCAGAGCCGCAGTTTCGGTATCATCGCCGAGCAGATCGAGGAACTGGCTGAAGGGCCAGAAGTTGGCAAAGACGGTCGTGACCGGGCGGAACTCGCCGGTGCTAGCGGTATCGCCGCTGAGGAAGCGTTGCGGCAGACCGTAGGGGAGGTAGGGACGCAGTGCGGCGATGAGATCGAGCACCTGCGGCAGCGTTGCCTGCGCGTCGGCAGGTATCGCCACACCACTGGTCGTCGGCAGGGGCGGCGCAGCAGCGCTCGTGAGCAGGGAGAAGCCACCCTGGCGCTCGCTCGTAACCGCCGCATGGATCTGAGCTAGGGTGGTGTCGGAGATCACCACCTCGCCGGGGGATGCGATCTCCTGCGCCTCGGCCACGCGGTTAATGTTGTGGCCCGTGACCACCAGTTCAATATGCTCGCGGTTGCCCACGTGCGCGGCGAAGATCGGGCCGCTGTGGACGCCGATCCGCAGGCGCAGCGTGAACGTGCCAACCGGCGTTGATACCGCCGCAAAATCGGCCATCCGCCGCTGCATCGCTAGGGCCGCGTTGGATGCTAGCGCAGCGTGGGCCTGATCAAGCGCGTCCGCATCAAAGAAGACGGTCAGCGCATCGCCGCCAAACTTGAGCAGACTACCACCGTGGGCGTGAATCTCTTCCGCCAGAGCACCAAAGAGCGCCGTGATCAGCGCCGAGATCTCCTCGGCACCTTGCTTGCCAATCGTGCTAAGCTGACCCGAGAGCGCCGTGAAACCGGAGAGGTCGGCGAAGAGGATCGAGCCGTCCCAGAAAGCTCCGCTGATCCGGCCAGGGACGGGCCGCTGGAACTGCGCACGCAGAACGGGAGCAGGCACATAGGAGCTCATCGCGGCGAGCGCCGCACGCAGCCGTACAACGGCAGTATCATGAGCGAGAGTGCTGGAAAATCCGCCACTCAGCTCCCGCCACAGATCACTCCCCAGCAGATCAAAAAGGAATGCACGATCAAGGTGTGTCAGGGGATCCATGCACTGGAGTCCTCACCAACAGGATGTTCTGATCAGAGGAAGTAAGTGTAGAATGAAGGATAACCTCAGCATTATAATACTGGCCGGGGGTGCTGCCTGATGAAGATCTGATAACCTCTGGTGACGATCTCTAGCGTGCCTGATACGATAACATGTTCTTGCCACAGAAGCACACGGAAAGACACAGAAAAATGTTTCTGTGTGCTCCTGTGTCTTTCTGTGGCCGTACATAGGGAGTCCTTATGAATATTGAGACGATTGCCATCCACGTCGGACAGGAACCCGACCCGACGACGGGGGCGCTGATCCCGCCGATCTACCTCTCAACGACGTTTGAGCGGGCCGAGGATGGCAGTTACCCGCACGGCTACGTCTACACTCGCGCTGGCAACCCGAACCGCACGATGCTGGAGCGCAGCCTGACCGCACTGGAGGGCGGGGCCGACTGTGCGGCCTTCGGGTCGGGTATGGCGGCGGCGATGAGTGTTTTTCAGGCGCTGCGCCCCGGCGACCATGTGATCGCCCCCGACGATGCCTACCACGGCGTGACCCGCCTGCTGCGCGAGTTGATGCTGCCCTGGGGCCTGGAGTATACGCCGGTGGATATGAACGACCCGGCCAACGTGCGGGCGGCCCTGCGCCCGAACACACGCATGGTCTGGATCGAGTCGCCCTCGAACCCGATGCTAAAGGTGGCCGATATTGCGGCAATTGCCGAGATCGCCCACGAGGCCGGGGCGATCTGTGCGGTGGATAACACCTGGGCCACGCCGATCTTTCAGCGCCCCCTGAACCTGGGGGCCGACCTGGCGATCCACGCAACCACCAAATATCTCGGCGGGCACAGCGATGTGCTGGGCGGTGCGGTGGTAACCCGCGAGGCCAGCCCGTTCTTTGAACGGGTGCGCTTCATCCAAGGCAATGGCGGCGCGGTACCCTCACCCTTCGACTGCTGGCTGATCCTGCGCGGCATCCGCAGCCTGCCCTACCGGGTGCGCGCTCACGCCGAACACGCAATGCAGGTGGCCCGCTTCCTCGAGTCCCACCCGCAGATTGAGCGCGTCTACTACCCTGGCTTGGAGAGTCACCCCGGCCATACTGTAGCATCTCGCCAAATGAGCGGCGGGTTTGGCGGGATGCTCTCGGTAACCGTTCGTGGCGGTCAGACGGAGGCCATGGGCGTGGCGGCGCGGGTGCAGATCTTCACGCGGGCCACCAGCCTGGGTGGCCCCGAAAGCCTGATCGAGCATCGGGCCTCGGCGGAGGGGCCAGAGAGCAAGACCCCCCCAAACCTGCTGCGACTCTCAGTTGGCCTAGAACATCCCAACGACCTGATCGCCGATCTGGCACAGGCGCTGGGATGAGTGCAGAGTGCAGAGTGCAAAACCCAATCTACAAACTGCAACCTGCAATCTGCAATCTGCTACACTGGATTGCGGTTCCTCTTTTTAGACAAGGTACGCAGGTACTTTACAGTTCAGGCCAGAATGTGACATCCTGATGCGCTCGATCTGAAACCTGAAACCTGAAACCTGAAACCTGAAACCTTGTCTTTGTGCAATGAGAGAGTCATGCAGAAACACATCATCATCATCGGCGCAGGGTTTGGCGGGCTGAGCGCCGCCATCCGTCTGGCAGCCAAGGGACATCGTGTTGAGGTCTACGAGAAGGCGGACAAGCCGGGCGGCAAGGCGTATACGTTCGAGCGCGAGGGCTTCCGCTTTGACTCCGGCCCCACGGTGATCACCGTGCCGTTTATGTTCGACGATCTGTGGAAGGCAGCCGGTCGCCGCCGCGAGGACTACTTCGATCTCAAGCCCTGTGAACCCTACTACCGTCTCTTCGACCACCAGGGCCGACACCTCGACTACTCGGGTGATCCGGCGGTAACGGAGGCGGAGATCCAGCGCTTCAGCCCGCAGGACGTGGAGGGCTACCGCCGCTTCATGAAGAGTACGAAGCCGATCTTCCAGAAGGGCTTTGTTGAGTTGGCCGAGAAACCCTTCCTCAGCTTCTTTGATATGCTGAAGGTCGCGCCCGACCTTATAAAGCTCAAGTCGTACCTGAACAATTACCAGTACGTGTCGCAGTTCATCAAAGATGACTTCATGCGGCGCTGTTTCTCGTTCCATCCGCTCTTCATCGGCGGTAGCCCCTTCGACTCGTCGTCAATCTATGCGATGGTGCATTACATCGAGCGCGAGTGGGGCATCCACTACGCGGTAGGCGGCACCGGCGCGATCATTGCGGCGATGGCCAAGCTCTTCAAGGAGATTGGCGGCGTGCTGCACCTCAACTCGCCCATCAGCGAGATTGTGGTCGAGAAGCGGCGCGTGGTGGGTGTGCGCCTGCCCGACGGCTCGGTGAACCACGCCGACGTCGTCGTCTCCAATGCCGACGTGGCCTACACCTACAACAAGCTGATCGCCGCCAAGCACCGCAAGGTTTTCACCGACGGCAGGCTAAAGCGGATGAAGCACAGCATGTCGCTGGTGGTGATCTACATCGGCACGAAGCGGCGCTACAACGACGGGCGACTGCTGCGCCACAACATCATCTTCGGCGAGCGCTACAAGGGGCTGCTGACCGATATCTTCCACAAGAAGAAGCTGGCCAAGGATTTCTCGCTCTACCTGCACATCCCCTCGCTGGAGGATCGCTCGTTCGCCCCGGCGGGCGGCGAGTCATTTTACGTACTCTCGCCAGTGCCGCATATGGATTCCAAGATTGACTGGAAGCGTCAGGCTAAACCCTACCGTGATAAGATCATCGAGTTCCTTGAAGATCGCTACATGCCCGACCTGAGCCGCAATATCGTGGTTGAGTCAATGATTGACCCGCAGCACTTCGAGCAGCAGTTGAACTGCTACAAGGGCGCATCCTTCGCCATAGAGCCCACGCTGACTCAGTCAGCCTGGTTTCGTCCGCACAACCGCTCGGAGGAGTTCGATAACCTCTACTTCGTGGGCGCGGGCACTCACCCCGGCGCGGGCGTCCCCGGCGTGCTGGCCTCGGGGGTGATTGCTGCAGATTTGATCGGCGCGGCGTAAGGGATCGTGATATGATCAGGCGTGCCAGATGTGTTGGCACGCCCGATCATGATTCCGACCCGATCACCACAAGGAGGGACGATGACCGAGAACACCGCCCATCCCGCCGACGAACTGCTCTACCCCAACGATGTGAACACGGAATCGCTGTACGCGCTGTTTATCAGCGCCTACATGAATGTCTACCGCGATGACGTGGGCGATGTCTACCTCAAGGATGGCTACACGGTATGGGTCTTCCCACAGAAGGCAGGCGCACAGATCCGTCTGATGGCACAGTTTCGTGCCGCCGAGGGCTCAGAGCGGCTGGCTAAACTTGAGTATGCCAATCTGATCAATGACCAACTCAAGCTCGTGCGGGCCTACGTGGACTCGGACGAGGATGTTGGGTTCGACTATTTCATCCCGGTTGAGGGTGGCATCACCAAACGTAATATCGTTCTCTCGACACGCACGTTTATTGACTTCATCCGCACCGCGCTCGGGCGTGACGAGCAGAATGTGATCGCGTGACGGGCTGACGCTCTCAAACTCTGTATCGCACGAGATGGCCTTTGTCAGATTCACTGACAAAGGCCATCAGCAATCCAAAATCTAAAATCCAAAATCTAAAATCCAGGATCAAGCGCCCCAAAGTCGAGCGGGTTCTGATTCACCCACTCCCCGCCCTGCATGACCCAGACTTGATAGTCGAGGTGCGGGCCAGACGCTTGGCCAGTCGAGCCAACGTAGCCGATCATGTCGCCGGAGTGTACCGACTGCCCATCCGTTACGCCAAAACTGCTAAGGTGCGAGTAGCCCGTGCGATACTGGCTATTGGTCACCCAGATATGGTTGCCAGCCGGCCAGCTATTGGCTGTGAGGGCGACGACACCGCTCTGGGTTGCGTAGATTGGGTGGTTCATGGTGGCAGCAGGCTCGGCAGCGCCATCGCCGTTCCCGTCAATCGCCAGATCGACGGCACCCCACGTGGCGGCAGGGACGTGGCTGCCTACCCCGTAGCCCTGGGTTATCACTGTGTTGCGAGAGCCGAGCGGGTTGCCCTGCGGGCGAGAATCAGCGCCGATACTGCGGCTTTTGGCTATGCCGACCAGTCCGCCGGGGGCGACCGGTGCCTGGGCTGCGCCGCCGGACGGAGCCCACAGACTAAGATGGGCGTTCTGTTCGCTATGGGCGGTGAAGAAGAGAAAGAGCAGGCCGATAAGCGCCAGAGCTAACACGAGGCTGCGCACACCGCCAGAGTCTTGCCGACCACCATACATCCTAATGAATCCCGTTTGTGCGCCACTCGTCCACCATGCTGGTAACAGAGTTGATATAGGACTGGACATCATTCTCGAAGGATGGTGCGTAGATTGGAATAATATCTTGCACGGTTTGGGCACCGCGCCCTTGAATATACTCGCTGTCAATCAGACGATACCAGTCATTGATTCCCTCGGCCCAGGAGCTGTAGTCGCGAAAGCGACCGTAGCACGAGTCATAGCCGGCGCAGATGATGTTCCCGACATTATGTGTGCTCGCACCGTCTGGCTTGAGACCGGCCCAAGCCGCGTTCGTGCCGGCACCGCTCTCGTGGATGAAGAAGGCTATGGCGAAGGCCGGATCAATGCCGTATTTCATGCCAAGGTCGTACCATGCCGCACCCGTACCAGCAGCCGGGGAACCGTAGGAGGCAAGGATCGCGTCAATCTGCTGAGCGCTGAGGCTGGACGCCCCCTTGAGGGAGTAGTCCCCGGCGGGGTGGGCTATGCCAATAAGCTGCGACCGGCTGTCGTCTGCATGCACCTTGCTGAGCAGGTTGCCCCCCCAGTGGCTCACGCTTGTGCTGCTCGGGCCGAGCATACCGATCACAATCAGCAGACTAGCGACGGCCACGATTCCTAGGATGAGCCAGCGGTTTTGGCTGATGGGCGGCAGGCTGCGCAGCGGACGGTAGCTACGATACAGGTGCGCGGCGAGATCCTTGGCCTGGTGAAGTGCGGCCTCGGTCTCATCAAGACGCTTCTGCGCCGCCACCAAATTTCTGTCAAGATGGCCCAGCAGCATCTGGCGTGGCTGCAAAGGTACGCTTGGTCGGGCCGATGCTTTCATCTGAGGGATGGAACGAGCCTGACGATCAGGTGCGGCGGCGATGCGGGTGCGGGGTGCTGGCGGTGCTGTCCGAGGTGGGGGTGAGGCCGCAGGCCGCGCTTGGGCAACCTCGCGGTGTATCCCATCGGCCTTGATCGGTATGGCGGCATTCAGATCGTCAAAAAGACTGCCAAGCGGTGCGGGCGGGCCGCGCCGTATGCGCGGCGCGATGTCCTCTGCTTCCAGAGGAAAAAGCGGCTCACGGCGCACACGTTGCTGGCGTGGCTGGTTCATGCGACGGTTATCAGCGTTACTCACAACCCGTGCTCCTGTAGGAGCTGCTGCTCATCCGGTGTAGGAATCCGGAATGATCCATCGCGGTTGAGGTAGACGATCTGCTCATTACGAACATCAATAATAAGATCGTCAAGCCCATCATGATCCATATCTCGCAAGGATAATAACACAGGTGTCAAATCTTCGTTTGCACCGAAGAGGTACGGACCAGCCAGACTTCGCACGTGGGCCGGGTCTCCCGCTGGTAGCTCAAGCACCACTACCTGCCGGTTGATGTTCATGCCGATCATGCGGGTGGGCTGGGCGACCGTCTCGGCACCGTGCTTTACGAGCCCCTCAATGTGGGTTGTCCGTGGTCTGCCGTAGCGCACATCGTCAGTGTGGATCTGTAACCAACTGACGGCTGTACCTACGAGAACGTAGACCGCCAGCATTGCGAGTACACCAGTAACGAAGTAAGCGATTATACCGACGCTGTGCGACAGTGGGAGCGGGCGAGCGATGCGGGCTTCCTTGATCTCTCGGCTAATGATGGCCATGACGACACCTCTCCGTAGCTAGGGGATTTGCGCGCTATACACGTCGCCACCGCTCTATACTCGTGATTAGGTGTTGTCATCGGCTCACCGGGCATCCGGCTGTTTTATGGTGGTTTAGGGAACGTGCGTTCGCATTATACAAGAACGCACGTTCGTTGTCAATCATCTTTCGAAACATGTTGCCTAGCGTAGATCGAGCAGCGCTAGAGCCTCGACATGTGGGGTGTGCGGAAACATATCATAGCCCGTCAGCGACCGCAGCACATAGCCTGCGCCCAGCGCCCGCAGATCCTCGACCAGAGTCAACGGGTTGCACGAAACATAGACGATCCGCTGGGGGGCGATTCGTAGCAGTTCGGCGCAAACCTCGGGGCCAAGCCCGGTGCGCGGCGGATCGGCCACCGCAACTTCACAGGCTCCGGCGGGCTGCTCGCGTAGGTACGCCAGCACATCCATGTTTACGGCCCGCACGTTGGTTGCGCCGTTGGCCGCGCTGTTGCGGGCGGCCAGCTCGACGCTCTCGGCCACCGCCTCCACACACACCACCTCGCTCACATACGCCGCCAAGTGCAGGGCTATTGTGCCCACACCGCCATAGAGATCCACGACTGTCAGGTTGTCGCCACCATCAATCACCGCCGCCCGCACAGCATCGAGCAGCCGCCCCAGCAGGTGTACGTTGTTCTGGAAGAAGGTGTTCGGCCCAACCTCCAGGGTGGCCGTGCCCGCTCGCATGGGTAGTGTGGCCGCGCCCCAATGGCGCACCGGTGTCCCAAACGAGAGATCCGTTAGGCTATCGTTGAGCAGCCAGTGGAATCCGACCACCCCCGGCTGGGCTAGTGCTGTCTCGGCTAATCGCTCCATCTCAGACTCGTAGGGGCCGGCAGATGTCACCGCTGCCAGCAACAAGCTGTCGTCGGGGCTGCGGCGCACCACCACATAGCGCAGAAAGCCTTCATGGCTGCGGATGTTGTAGTCGGGTAGACCTAGCTCATTAGCCCGTGCCCACACCGCATGAGCTGCTGCAAAGGCATCTGGTGGGATGAGATGGCAGGTAGTTAGCTCAACAATATAGTTGAACTTGCCGCGTGCCCGCAACCCGAAGCGGCCCTTGGTGGCCACGTAATCCATGCGCGTGCGATAGACATAGGGATTGGGCGAGGGTACCACAGTAAAAGACTCGGCTTGGTAGCCGATCTCCACTACGTTGGCCTCAGCAAAAAGCCGGGCCATCGCCCGGCTCTTTGCTACTACCTGAGACTCATAATCCCGATCCTGAAAGGCACAGCCACCGCACTCTTTGGCGTGGGGGCAGCGTGGCTCAACCGCTGCCCCGGCCCGCGCCAGTTCGCCTACGAGCTGACGAAACTCCTTTGAACGCATAGATGTCCTTTCGTGGGAATGTGACGGCGCAGCAACCTCACCCCCTACCCCTCTCCCACCGGGGGAGAGGGGCGATTTTCTCATCAGAGAGCGATCCGCTCCCCCTCTCCCATTCTGGGAGAAGGGGCTGGGGGGTGAGGGCTGAGCGGCGACAGAATCGTTATCCGAAAAGTATTGGTGCTAGACATGCGCCATCCGTTCCTCAATCGCCCGACGTACGGCGTCCACATCGGCGGGCAATTCAACGGGTGGATTGGCGTACGTACCTTCGGCCCCGGCTAGTTTGCCCTCGTGGTAATCCACCTTAAAGCGGCTGAACTTGAGTCCGTGAGCCGTCGAGATCACCACCACCCGGTCGCTCTTCTTAATCTCGCCGCTGCGCACCAGCTTGCTCAGGGCGGCCAGGGCCACGCCGGTATGCGGGCAAGCGTAGGCTCCGGTGCGGTCGGCCAGAGCAGCGGCGTCGGCCAGTTCCTGCTCGCTAGCCTGCTCGACAATCCCGTTAAACCGGGTCAGCATACTGATCGCCCGACTAATGCTGATCGGGTCACCGATCTGGATGGCACTCGCCGCCGTGGCCTGAGCGACAATTGGCTCGTAGTGCCAGTTATTCTTATAGGCCCGGTAGAGCGGGTTAGCTCGCTCGGCCTGGGCACAGACGATTCGCGGCAACCGATTGATCAATCCCAGATCGAACATCATCTGCATGCCCTTGCCGAGAGCAGATGTGTTACCCAGGTTGCCGCCAGGAATAATGATCCAGTCGGGGACGTCCCAGTCGAACTGCTGGACAATCTCAATGCCGACGGTCTTCTGGCCCTCGATGCGCAGCGAGTTGAGCGAATTAGCCAAGTAGATCCCGCTATCGGCGCTAGCCGTCACCTCGCGGACAATCCTCATGCAGCCATCGAAATCGGTATCGAGGGCCAGCACCAGGGCACCGTGAGCCACTGGCTGCACAAGCTGAGCGATACTGACCTTGCCCTTGGGCAGAAAGACGATGGTCGGGATACCGGCGGCAGCCCCGTAGGCGGCCAGGGCGGCAGATGTGTCGCCCGTAGAGGCGCAGGCTACGGCACGGATGGGCTTGCCATCGCTAATCATCTGCTTGACCACACTCACCAGCACAGTCATGCCCAGATCTTTGAAGCTGCCGGTATGGCTATTACCACACATCTTAATCCACAGGTCGTCAACGCCGATCTGCTGACCAAGGCGCTCGGCCCAGAAGAGATTAGATCCACCCTCAAACATACTCACGATATTCTTATCGTCAATGTTCGGGCAGAGCCACTCTTTTTTACCCCACACACCGCTGCCGTAGGGCCAGTTGGTACGCATCCAGCGGCTCTCGAAGAGCTGCTTCCATTCGGCGGCGCTGCGCTGGCGCAGAGCGTCCATATCGTGCTGAACTTCCAGCAGCCCGCCCGATTTTGAGTAGTACACAACCTCGGTGAGCGAATGGCGCTCGCTCGGATCGTCCTGTGCGGCGAACCAGGCATTGTAATTCATCTGCACCTCCATAGGGGGAATGAGGGTCTGAAGCCAATACTTTTCAAATAAGTGGTCTCAGCGCCAACCGTACCCCCTCACCCCCTGCCCCTCTCCCACCGAGGGAGAGGGGAGATTCCGCAACAGGATATCTCCGGCTCCCCCTCTCCCGTTCTGGGAGAGGGGGCTGGGGGGTGAGGGCTGACCGGCAACAAACTGTAAAACTGGATTGAACCTTGTCTTGGCAGCAATACGACGACTGACAAGCCGCCGCACCGCATCATACCCGATCTGAGAGCAGGGGCGTGCAGCGTGCGGCGGCTGATCGCGTCTAACGACTCAGCCCTTGTGAGTGGGAGAGGCGGAGGTAGGGGCACCGAGGATACCGAAGACCTCACTACTCATACCCAGCAGACCGATGCAGCGATTGAGGATAATGACACCGCTCTCGTCAATCGGCACACCGCCCTCCCAAGATTGGAGTAGCTCAGCCGCCTCGCCGTAGGTCTGGATCGCGGCGCGACGATCCTCGCTCTCGGGGAGGCGGGCCTCGGCGGTAGCGATGAGCAGGTTCAGCCGCTTACGGGTAAGATCGGAGTTCGTACTGAATGGCTGAATCCGGGCATGGCACTCTTCAAGCAGCCGCTTCTCATCCTGAAAGTACTGGATCATATTGGTGAAACAAATCCGCAGCTCGCTAGCCATAGCCTGATCGGAGAAACGATCAAGCAACCCGATAGCGCGTCGAGCCTGATCCATGTGGCTGGCGGCCTCGGTGATCTCGTCGGAGAATCCCGCCGTGCGCGTCGGGCCATGCTCGCGGAAGGGCCAGAGATCGCCGATATGAAAAATGATCTGATTCAGCTCGATCACCTGCGGACCGCTACCAAAAGCGAGCAGCGCATCGGCCAATCGCACCTCTTTGATCACCCGATCACAGAGGCGGCGCGCTTCGGGCAGGGCGTCCACGATCCGGCGTAGCGCAGTTGCATAGTTGTCGAGATCGCTGTAGAGCGATTCATTGGCACGCTTAAAGAGCTGTTGCATATCACCTTCATTTGGGGGTGAGGGAAGTCATTCCCACCACATGTTCTGTACAAGTGACGAGCGCCGGGGGCTTCAGTTCCCCGGCAAACAACCGGCAAATTTTTGCGGATGGGATACCCACGCTCGGCTGCGGCCCTTATCGCTTGAGATTCACCGCCCAAGCGCCTGTCTCCACACCGCTGCCCGCGCCAATCGCCGCGCCGGCAGAGACATAGTCGGTGCGCAGCGTCATGGTCAGTACCCCATCAGACGGGCTGTAGCTCATATCCACAGCCACGAAATAGGTTAATTGGTAGGAAATCCCGTGCGATCTATTCGAAACCATTGTATAGACAGGTACTACTGCGGTAGGTCGATTACTCACCCGGTGGATGACTGAACTGTTGATGCTCCCCCAATTGCTTGTGAGAGACGGCAAGATACGACCGATTTGGAGTTGGTTTGGTGTGCCATTACACCACCAGTAGGTCAGGTTCTCGGTCACATTCGGATTCTGGCAACCGTTGGCGTTTGGGAGTGGGCCGCTATTGTTGCTGAGAGAGATGTTAGCAAAGTTGGCGTCGGTGACCACGTCAGCTATCTGTGCGGGTATCTGCTGTCCCGGTGCGAGACTTCCGTACCTGCTCATGATCGTCCCTTTCAGATCCACACGCACATGGCCCATGTCTAAAAGGGTACTCATAGACGCATCGCTAATCCCCAGAGGGATGAGATCCTCACCCATCGCAGTACCGAGCGGTCCGTAGGTTGATGTACTGGTGGCACCGACTGTCAAAGTATTCCGACCGAAAACGCTCATAAAAAAGGTCTTGAAGGTGAAACTTAGATCGATTCGCACACCGCTAGCGTCACTTGGCGGTATCAGGTCATCAACAACTGGCCCGATGATCGTGTCAGGATCGTCACGGGTTACGTAACTGGCATGCCACGTCGAGCTGGCAGCATCAATGCTGTGGTCAGTCACCAGGAACTCGCGGATGGTGTTATTGATCGCCTGACCAGTGCGACCATCCCTCTTGATGGTGACGAGTTCGCGAGTGGCAGCAAGCGATGCGGCGTCATCTGCGTTGCTCACTCGCCGACGCTGACCAAAGGCATTGGCACCGTCTAGGGCCAAGCCGAGACAAGCCACCAGCAATATAAAGGCCAGAGCGACCAGCACAAGCGTCTGACCCTCAGCACGTCGGCTGTGGAGTGAAGTCATCGTAAAAGACTCCTTTAGTGGCAGCCGCCAAATTGCGGCACCGTCGTGCTATTGCTCAGACGGATCGTTGGCCCAGAGCCAGCCAGCCCAAAGATCACGTGGTAAGTATAGGTAACGGTAATCGCTGTCTGCATGGATTGTGGATTGTATATGCCGGGTACACAGGTTGTGATAGTGATGTCATTGTTAGTGATCGCCGGATTCAAATTATCCAACTCGTGAAGAATTCGATCACGCACGCCCTGGGTGTCGCCGGGATGTTGGGATGCGTAGTAGCCGCCCTCAGCTACCGCGTTACGGATGAAGACATGCGTGTTATAGGCCAGCGCAAAGTCTACCATCCCAAAAATGGTCAGCATCAGCAGCGGGAGAACTAGCGTGAGTTCAACCAACGATTGCCCATATGTTTTATGACGAGTGACCATACATCCGCTCCTTAGCGATGTCCTGACCTTGTCGCATACCGCCTCTACCTCTACCCCCTTTATGGGCAGAAGGCGGGAATACTGCCCTGCGGCTGGTTCTGCACCTGTACATTGCTTTTTCCCGGCGCGTCTGTCCCAGGTGCATTATTTACCGGGTCGGTGCTGATGATGACCTGGACGTTAGCCGGGTAATAGTAGACCACCGGACACGCATTGGCAAAGCCGTTAGCATCCGTCGGGCCGATGGTTACCGTATTGCTGAAGGTCACACCGCCATAGACATAGCTGATATGGACAACTATTGCTTTGCCAGCAACGCCGATTCCTCCGATGGTCGTGTAGACACGACCAGAGAGGTAGAGTCCAGTATTACCTACGGCGTTGGGGTTGTAGTACTTCACGGCGCTGAATGACACCGAGATTCCTGGCGGCATCGTGGGTGTGGGCGCGGTCGTGGGCGATGGGATGGTGGGTGTCACAGTCGCCGTGTTCGTTGGCGTCAGCGTATTAGTCGGCGTATTAGTCGGCGTATTAGTTGGTGTACGAGTATTCGTCGGCGTATTCGTCGGCGTATTCGTCGGCGTATTCGTCGGCGTATTCGTCGGTGTTCTGGTTGGTGTACGAGTATTCGTCGGTGTTCTGGTTGGTGTACGAGTATTCGTCGGTGTCGGCGTACATATTGATGGCGGGCATGGTGTTGGTGTACGCGTCGGCGTAGCAGTATTCGTCGGCGTAGCAGTATTCGTCGGCGTAGCAGTATTCGTCGGCGTAGCAGTATTCGTCGGCGTACTTGTCAGAGTAGGTGTGTTCGTCGGTGTATTAGTTTTA
>JBAXMH010000051.1:0-22876 GCA_037134395.1 Chloroflexales bacterium | reverse complement strand
TCAGGCGCGTTCGGGTTGGCCAGCTTCACGTAACGCTCGGCCAGCGCCTCTGATGGCTGCACCTTCGCCACCAGCGGCATGGCGATCAGCGAGTGCGTGATCAGCTCGTCCAGGCCACAGCCGACCATGATGTCGCGTACCTTCTGCTCTAGGCGCAGATCCTTATGATCCTCTGAGGGCGGCAGTTCATCGGATAGGCGCGTTTCCGGGATACGGTCGTAGCCGTAGATTCGCGCCACCTCCTCACAGAGATCGGCCAGAATGCTCACATCCAGCCGGAAAGACGGCACCGTCACCCGCACCGTCGGCTCGTGGGCGTAGGTCGCGAAATCGCCCAGGCCAGATCCGCCGTGCAGCGTGCAGGCGAAGCCGAGGCGCGTCAGGATAGCGGCGATCTCGTGAGCGTCGAGCTGAATACCGACAATTCGCTCTACCTCAACCGTCGTCAGATCCAGTACCACCGTCTGCCAGGGGCGCGGGTAGGCGTCCACAAAACCCTGGGCCACCGTGCCACCGGCGTGCAGACGCATCAACTCAAGGGCGCGGCGCAGGGCAATCAGCGGCAGCTCGTAATCTACCCCGCGCTCGAATCGCCGCGACGCTTCGCTGGGCAGTTTGAGGCCACGGGCCGTCCGGCGGATCTGCACCGGCTCCCAGATCGCCGCCTCCAGCAGCACATCGGTGGTTGTGGCGCTCACCTCGCTCGACTCACCGCCCATCACCCCGGCCACCGACAGGGCGCCCGTCTCGTCACAGACCATCAGCGGGGCGTGGCTCAGTCCGCTCTCGGCACCGGGGGTGAGGGCGCGATCCTTGCCGTCGAGGGTGAGCAGACGCTCGCCAGGGCGGGCGCTGCGCACAATCAGGTGGCCAGACTCCACCTTCTGGTAGTCGAAGGCGTGGGTCGGCTGGCCCCACTCCAGCATCACATAGTTCGAGACATCAACAATATTGCTGATCGGGCGCATACCTGCGTTCGTCAGGCGGCGCTGCATCCAGTGTGGCGACGGGCCGATGGTGACGCCCTCGATCAGGCCGAGGGTGAAGCGCGGACAGAGATCCGGCTCCTCAATTGTCACCTTCACCCGACCATCTGTTGAGGCACCCGCAGTTCCCACCTGCGGATTCGGTAGTGTGAGCCGAGCGCCGGTAATCGCCGCCACCTCGCGGGCCATGCCCACAATCGAGAGGCAGCGGGCGTAGTTCGGCGTGAAATCCAACTCCAGCACCACCTCACCCAGAAAATCGCGCAGCGGCGTCCCCGTCGGAGCCTCGTCCTCCAGAATCAGGATGCCGTCGTGTTCCTCCGAAATACCCAACTCCTTCTCAGAACAGAGCATCGCGTCGCTCATCACCCCGCGCACCGGGCGACCCTTGAGCGTCGTGATCACCCAGCCCTCGGCGTGGCCGTCGTAGATCCGCGCACCCTCTTTGGCGTACACCGACTTGAGCGGGTGCGCCAGCGGGCCAATGCCGCGATACGGGAACAGGTTTGGCGCGCCCGTCACCACCGTATGTGGCTGCGCGGCCCCGTAATCCACATCAGCCAGCACCAGCCGCTCAGCGTTCGGGTGCGGCTTCACCTCCAAAATATTGCAGACCAGGATCTTCTCCGGGTCCCAGGGCAGCGCGCTGCCCTCCAGCCCAATAGAGCGGACATCCACCACTTCCATGCCGCTGAGCGTAAGCTGACGGGCCAGCTCCTCCACAGGCACAGTGATCTCGACAAACTCCCTCAGCCAGCTCAACGGGACTTTCATCTTTAGGGGCTTTCTCTATAAAGCCGACCGTACCCCCTCACCCCTGCCCCTCTCCCACCGGGGGAGAGGGGAGATTCCGCAACAGGAGGATCCGGCTCCCCCTCTCCCGCTCTGGGAGAGGGGGCTGGGGGGTGAGGGCGAAGCGGCGGCATATTCCTGATGTGAATAGTAAGGTATTGCGTCTCGGGTAGCAGCCCGCGATTGTAGCCGAGCGGACTACGGACTGTCAAGCGGCGATCCGCTGACTTGACGAGCCGCACAAACCCGCTAGAATTCAGGCCAGAGCCGGTTGCAATCTGCAATCTGCAATTTGCAATCTGCAATCGAGCAGGAGCCTCCTATGACCCAGCCGCACGATCCGGAGTACGTTGCCCCTGCCCCACCGTCCCCAGTGCCACCCACCGCCCAGATCGCGCTGCCCCGTCGTAGCTGTATGAGTCGTGTTCTGGGCTTTGTTGGCTGGATCATCACCATCGTACTGAGCGCGGGCCTTGCGATTATTATTGCCGCCGCCATTTTGTTCTACTCCTTTGGCTTCAATCTCAGTACTCCCAGCCAGATCCGCCAGGCCAGCGCCGATGTGGCCGCCCTCCAGAGCCAGAACCAGTCGCTCCAGACTGAGGTGGCCCTGCTGAGTACCACCGGCGCAAATCAGGAGGGCAGTGTCAGCTCCGCCCGCGAGCGTGTTGATGATCTGGAATCGAAAGTTACCGCCTACAGTCAGCAGGCCGCCGAGCTTGCGGGACAATCCGCCACCGCCGCCACCCTGGCCAAAGACCTCAACGAGAACATCGCCCTCGCTGCCACCATCCAGGCCGATGCTCGCCAGGGACAATTGCTCGCCGCCGTCGTCGCCACCGTACAGGTCGGCAACACCAGCAAAATTGACGACCTCCAGCGCCGCACCGACCGCATTGCCCGCTTCCTCCAGCGCCTCGGCGACCTCGCCGGCGAGCTTTCGCAGGACACCACACTCACACCGGCGGCGAATGTGGCTCCCGCCGCCACGCCCACGGCTGAGGCCACGCCTACGCCTTAGGCAGATTTTAGATTTTAGATTTTAGATTGCAGATTGCGGATTTGTCGCAACAGGACGCGGTGCATGTGCCCAAATTGTCACGCTGGTTTGAAACATGCCTAAAGACCAAGGTTCTTGGATACTTTACGGGACGCAGAAATTCTTAAGCATCCTGGCGACATGTCATGCTGAGCGCAGCGAAGCATCTGTCCCGGTTTCCTGTCAGACCCTTCGCTTCGCTCAGGGTGACATGGTGCCGGGATGGGATGATGAAGAAGATCTGCTTCCCTACAGTTTCGACATACATAAGGCGTGCTGATGCGCTACGCCTGAAACCTGAAACCTGGCACCTGAAACCTGCCTAATTAAAGAACTACGTACGAAAATACGTAGATTTCCGCATTTCTGGCAAGCGTAAAATCGGGTAGACTGGTTTCAATCCTAGATACGCACGTTAAAAGGACGATCAGGAGGCATAGTGATGAGCAGCCAGCAGACTGAGGCTAAGGCTAAAGCCAAGGCCATCGCCGAGGCCGTAACCGAGGCCGTGACCGAGGCCGTAACCGAGGCCGTGACCGGAACCGTGACCGAGGCCATGACCGAAGTTGTCACCAAGGCCGTCACCAAGGCCGTCACCAGGGCCGTCACCAGGGCCGTCACCGAGGCTCTCAGGGATGACACGCTAGGCGGCAAATGGGTGCCGATCATCAGCACGTAAGACATGTTTTGCAATAGCACAGAAGTAAAGATTACTTCTGTGCTATTGCCACGTTTCAGATCAGCTCTACAGTTTGTGCTATTCTTCCTGTACGCTTCGGCTTCAAGCGGCTGAATCCCGCACAACAAACTGTGACGTTAGACCGCCCGAGTGCAGAATCGCTCTGGAGGGTGACACATGGTTATGAGAGTTGACGAATCCACACCTGCATCCCACGCCAATATAGGGCTGATCCGCCGCCTCCAGGCTGAGCATATCGCCGATTCATTAACGGACGCATCGCTGGCGGCGTGTTCGCCCGAAGACATCCGACACCTAATCTCGGATCTGCGCCGCCACCAAGATGAACTAGAACTACAGAACGAAGAGTTGCGGCGTGCCCAGAACGAGTTAGAGCGGGTACGTACCCGCTACGTTGATCTCTACAATCTCGCCCCCGTTGGCTACTTCACCCTGAATGCGAGGGGGATCATCCAGGAGGCAAATCGTACCGCTGCGACACTCCTCCAGGTATCTCTCAGTGACGTGATTGGGCATCCGTTCACGCAGTTTATCGTCCCCGATGATCAGGATCGCTACTACCTGTACCGCCTGCATCTCACGGTGACGGATGAGCCGCAGGTGTGCGAGCTGCGTATGCGATGCCCTGGCGAGGCCCAGTTCTGGGCGCGGCTGGAGACCACCGTGGTACAGGAGGAGGATCACGGGGCGATGGTTTACCGCATGGTGATGAGCGACATCAGGAGAGAAAAACAACTCCTGGTGGATGTGCAGACCGCACACCAGGAAGCGACGGTGGCCCTGGCTCAGCTCGACGCCATCGTCACGAGTACGCCTATCGGCATCGCCTATCTGGATCGTGAGTTGCGATACCGGATGGTCAATCCGGCCCTGGCTGCTCTCAATGGCCGGAGTCCCGCCGACCACTTCGGACGCACGTTGGCAGAGTTGATCCCCCCCATGGCCCTGTTGTTGGAGCCATTCATGCGCCACGTCCTCACAACCGGCGTCGCGGTGTGCGATCTGGAACTGAACGATCTGTACGACCCGCTCAACAGGATTGTCCGCGATATACTGATCTGCTTGTTCCCCGTCCCGGCGGGGCCGACAGGCGAGATTACCGGTGTCGGGGTGGCGGTCACCGACATCACCGCGCAGAAGCAGGCCGCACTCGCTTTGGAACGCCAGCGCCAGCAACTCGACGCCATTGTGCGTACGATGCACGAGGGAGTGATCGCGTTCGAGCCGAACGGCACCATCGTCATCATCAACAATGCCAGCCTGCGGCTCGCTGGCCTAGATTGCACTACCCCCGATGGGTCATTGACGGCAATGGGGCAGGTGGTCACGCAGATACCATATGACGCGCATGGACGGGCGATTCCGCCGGATGACTGGCCGATGAATCGGGTCGTCCGTGGCGAGCAGTTTGTGGGTGTTGAGATCTGTATGCGGTCTGCGGGGCAACCCGATGAATGGCGCGCCTTTAGCGGCACCCCGGTGTACGACGAACACGGCACGCTTGTTCTCGGGGTGATCACTGCGCACGACATCACCCAGCGGAAGCGCGACGAGGCGGCATTGCAAGCGCAAGCCAATGCCCTCAGTTGCACAAATACCCAACTAACCCGTGCGCTCGGACTCAAGAACGAATTTCTGGCGATGATGAGTCACGAGTTGCGCACGCCGCTTACCGTCATCCTGGGGGTCTGCGGAGCCTTGGAAGCGGAAATCTACGGATCGCTTAACGATCAGCAGCACCATGCGCTAACCACGATCACGACGAGCGGGAAGCACTTGACATCCATCCTCTCCAATATCTTCGACCTTGCCCGCCTTGAGGCGGGCCAAGAGACTCTCAATCATCAGCCCATTGAGGTGGACGCGCTCTGTAGAACAGCGATGTGCTTTGTAGAGAACGCCGCGCAGCAGAAACACATTCAATTGCGGTGCAGCGTGAATCCGGGGGCGGAGGGGGTGATCGCGGACGAGCGACGGATGATCCAGATCCTGGTGAACCTGCTCGATAATGCGATTAAGTTCACCCCGGAAGGTGGGGCAGTTGGCCTGGATGTCTTCACCAATGCAGGGCAAAAACATATCCGGTTCGTCGTGTGGGACACCGGCATCGGTATTGCCAAGGCCGATTACACCCGACTCTTTCAGTCTTTCACACAAGTAGACGGGCAACTCTCCCGGCAATATGGTGGGATAGGGCTGGGGCTCTCACTGGTGCGGCGGCTTGTGGATCTCCACGGCGGGAATATTGGCATAGAGAGTACGATTGGACAGGGCAGTCGCTTCACGGTGAGCCTGTCGTGGTCGGAGGATGATAATGTGGCACTACGATCAGCCCAGACGGCGGTGTTGCGGCAATGATGATCGTACTACCTCAGCCCCCGCCTCTTTCATGCTCCCAACCCGCATTGAGCAGCGCCCGATGCGCTGTAACGCCGGTAAGAAACACGGTGCGCAGGCTTTCGTCGCTGATTCGGTTGGCCCGTTGGCGCAACCGATCCACCGCCGCCGCTAGAACCGCCAGAGTGCGCGGGTCGCCCGCCGCTCGCAGTACGGTGTAGCAGATCAGTTCGATGTGGGCTGGCTCATCGGTGCCCGAAAGATCGCCCCCGGCGAGGTGAGCGAGGATTGGCTCGATCATGGCCAGAGCTTTCGCCGTTTCGCCACGGACGAGTGCTACCTGCGCTAACCCGGCGCACGTTTCCAGCAATAGCACCGGCTCAGAGAGTTCCTCGCGCAGCGCCCGCGCCCGGTTGTACGCGGCCTCGGCCATCGTCAGCCGACCAAGGCCGCAGAGGGCGTGTCCACGCACCATCAGGGCGTAGCTCTGTCCACGCACCCAGCCAATCTCTATGGCGATGCGTAGCGCTTCGTTGGCTTGAGCCAGGGACGCCGTATGGTCACCGCGTAGATATGCCAGCAGCCCAAGGAATCGTACCGCGCCACTCCTGAACTCAGCCAGATCAAATGTCCGAAAGATCGTCAGCGCCTGGGTGAAGCGATCCTCTGCCTCGGCGTAGTTGCCCAGTGCCAGGGCCACTTCACCCAGGTTACTTAAGGCCCAGCCCTTGCCCTCCCAACTGTCGCTCACGAGGAAGATCTCAAGCGACTCCTCCATACACCGTCTGGCTGCCAGGTAGTTCCCCACCGCCAGATAGTCGTCGGCCATGTTGCCCAGGGCTTGGGCCTCGCCCTGCCGGTCGCCCACAGCCCGATGCAACTCCAGCGCCTGCGCGGCCAGTTCCTGGGCCAGAGCGTAGTTCCCCGAGTACGAGGCCACTGCGTTCAGGCCCAGAAGTGCGACGGCCTCGCTGCGCCGATCCCCTAGCCGATGGAAGAGCGCCGCCGCCTGCGTAAAGTAGACCTTCGCCCCAATCTCGTCACTCTGAGTCAGTTGCGTCACCCCGAGAGCGTGCAAGATATGGCCCGACAACCGCGATGGGCCAGCATCTTCCAGCAACGCACGGGCACGCTCCAGGTACTCGCGCACTTCCGCAGAGTGTCCTTGCTTCAAAAGCATTCTGCTCGTCAGCACATACCCCTCAGCTTCGCCTTCATGATCACCCAGCGCCGCCGCGATGGCGGTTGCTCGCTCGGCTGCCCGCGTTCCCGCCGCATAGTCACTCACCCGCTCGGCAAAGTTCGCCCGCCGCCGGGCGGCTTTCGCCCGCCGCCAGTCATCGCCCAACCGCTCGGCGGACACCTCCAGGGCGCGCACATCGGATGCCTGCAACTCACTGCGGGCGAGCATCTCGTAGACCCGCTCGCGGACGAGCAGGATCTCGTAGCGCCCGACGATGTTCGTGGGAGGGGTGAGCTGAAGCGCCCGGCTCAGGTAGATCAGGGCGTCCTCATGTGCGCAGAGCGCCGCTGCCTGCTCACCGGCAAGACGAGCGTAGCGCGCCTCACGCTCCTGGTCGTTGGCCAAACGATAGTGGTACGCGAGCAGCGGATAGAACGGCTCCAGTCGTCCGGCGTAGGATCGCTCATACCACGCTGCCACGGCGCAGTGAATCTCGGCCCGTTGCCCGAAGAGCAGCGTCTCGTAGGCCACGTCATGCGTGACGAGGTGCTTAAAGGTGTAGGTTAACTCGGGTTCAATCAATTCAGGCAGCGTCAGGTCGTGACGGGTGAGGTTATCGAGGTGGATTGCCAGGGCTGGTCGCTCAATCTGGATATAGCGGCGCAGCGTGGCATGCAGCGGTCGCTCGCTAAAGCTGCGACCAATGACCGCTGCCACCTTGAGCAAGAGTTGCTGCTCGGCGGGCAGCCGGTCAATGCGGGCCAGCACTAGGCTCTCGATGGTCTGTGGCAGCGGAGCATGCCCGGTCGTCAGGTCGGGGCTAACCAGACATGTGGGCACACCATCAACACGATCTACCCGGATCAACGCACGGTCGCGCATGTTGTCAACGATCTCTTCGGCGAAGAAGGGATTGCCGACGGCCCGTTCGCGTACGAGGTCGGCCACCGCAGGCGGTAGGCGCGATGGGGAGATGCCGAGACGCCGCGATACCAGTTCAACAATCGCGTCGGCGTGCAGACCCTCTAGGTGCAGCCCCTCGGCGCATGGCAGATGGGCCAGGATCGAGAGATGATCGGTTGCCGCATCAGCAACGTCAACCGGTCGCAGAACCACCACCATCAACAGGCCGTGATTGAGTAGGGCACGAGCAACCCCCACCGTCAGCAGCCACGAGAGTCCATCGAGCCACTGTGCATCGTCAATCTGTAGCAGCAGCGGGCCATCGGCCATGCGCGCACGCAGCAATGCCACTATCAGGCCCAACAAACTCTCCTGGCGCAAGCGGGCATCCAGGGCGCTCGTCAGAGGCGTCTCGGCAAGATCCAGATGTAGCACATCATTCAGCAGCGGCGTGCGCTGAACCAGCTTCGGAGTTGTGGCTGCCACCAGCGCCTGAACCTCATTGCGGCGGGCAACCCGATCGTTGATCGGGCCAATGCCAAAGAAGCCCTCCAGAATATCGCGCCATGCCCGATACGGCGTCTGTAGCTCGACACTTACCGCTGCGCCCTGGAGCAGCCCAACCTGACGCCCAAGGGCGCGGCGGGCGAGCATTCCCGCCAAGAGCGATTTACCCACGCCCGCCTCACCAGAGAGCAACAGCAGGTGGCCCTCACCCGCAACGAGTTGGTCGAGCAGGGTATCGAGGCGAGCTAATTCAGCAGAACGACCAATCGGCAGAAGATCGGTGGACTCAGCCTCTTGCGCAACGCTAGGGCCAATGGGGGTGAAGATTTGTACCAGATCGCGCTTGCCCTTCAGGTTCACCGAGCGCATCTCGGTGAAGGCCCAACGCCGTCGGGCAGCCTGATAAACGCGATCATCGCAGCGGATCTCGCCGGGGGGAGCCAGCACCATCAGCCGTGCAGCCACATTGGTCGCATCGCCGATCACGCCGTAGGTACAGCGGGTTGTCGCCCCATAGGAACCACAGTACATCTGGCCCTGAGCGATCCCGATGCGCAGATCACGGACAAAGCCAGCCTGTGCGGGGATGTCGAGCAATGCGCGAGCCGTGCCCACCGCGTTCGCAGCAGCATCATCATTCGCCGTGGGTGCCCCAAAAACAATGTAGAGGTAGCTGCCCTTATCGCCCATCATCAACTGGAGCATCGCGCCGCCATAGGCCGCCGCGATAGCTTGAACACGTCTAATGAAGGCGTCGAGATAAACCGGTGCGTCCTCATCCTGATCGTAGTCAATCCCGCCAAAGCTGAGGAAGAGTGCAACCGTCCGTCTAATCTCGGCCAACAGCGGCGCATGCGCCGCCCCCGTGCTGGGCACCAGACGAGCCGCGACAGCGGGGATTACCCACGGTCGGGCCAGGGCATCGGCTGCGGGTGAGGCGAGCGGGCGAGTCCACGGCGTCGGCTGAACCTGGGTGAGCAGCCGAGACAGAGACGCCGCCCGCGTCCCGGTCGTCTCGTCAGTACGCCACGCACCAACGGCGATCTGATTCGCCAGAACCGTCGTGGTTTCGGCGTCAATCAGCATATCACCTCGGCGGGCGAGAGACTCCACTGCGTTAAGCAGGTCAAGGGTAGCACCAGCCAGGACATCAATTCGTCCCAGGGCCGGATCGCCAATGGCGAAGCGGCGGATCGGCCCGCCGGCGATAGCGATCTTCACGGCAATCGCCAACTCGCTATCCGCGACACGCACCGGCGCAAACGCGGCGATCTCGCGCTGCATCGCGACAGCGGCGGCAACCGCCCGTAGCGGGGCTGAATGCCCAGGCTGCGGCATGATCTCATCAAACCAGCAGGTGATCGCGTCGCCGCTGAAGGAGATCACGCTGCCGCCGTAGCGCTCCACCGCGCCCACCAGCACCTCGTAGACCCGGTTTAATTGACATGTCAGCTCCTCAACGCCGCGCTGTGGGCCAAGCTGGCGCAGGAGCATCTCGGCCAGATGGGTTGAACCGACCAGATCAGCGAACAGAGCCACACCATGAGCTCGGTCGGGAAGCTCACGTCCCGCCGCCAGGGCCACCAAGCGATCCACAGGGACGTGGGCCGTAAGGAGCATGGCACATACTCGCAGCGACAAAGGAAGCTACCACAATGGCCTATTCTACCATTTCCGACGCTAAATCCTCACACTTCTTTGCCAGCACCCCAGGGCTGATGCAAAGTCGGTGAACCCCCTCTCCCCCTGCCCCCTCTCCCACGCGGGGAGAGGGGGTATTTCGCACCAGAAAGAGATCCAGCTCCCCTCCCCCCGCGTGGGGGCATATCTTTCCCCACTTCTTTTTTACAGCATACCAATGCGGTTTATCGCCCCCCCCGGCGGGCGACTGAAGTCACCCACCCGTCCTTTCAACGAGATCGCCGTGGGGCTGAAGCCCTCGGCTACAGTTGCGAAGCCCGCCTTCGCGGGCTGTCCGAGCCCGCGAAGGCGGGCTTCGTCCATGTAGCCGAGGGCTTCAGCCCCACGGCGGCGGCGACATTCGCAGAGATGTGGGTAAAGATATGGCGTGGGGGAGGGGCTGGGGGTGGGGGTCGGGCGGCAATCTGAGGATTTTGCATCAGCCCTGGCGGATGCCGCGTGGTGATTGCCGATTGCCGATTGCCAATGTACCATGTCGTCAATTGTGGATATGTTATTGATGTGTCGTGAAAGACGGGAGAACTTACTCTTGGAGACAAAGATTAACGACATCAGGATGCGCTACGAGGATGTGGGCAGCGGCCCGACGCTGCTGCTCATCCACGCATTCCCACTAGCCGGAGCGATGTGGCGACCACAGGTGGAGTCGCTTCGTGATCAGTTTCGCCTGATTGTGCCCGACCTACGCGGCTTCGGCGGCAGCGATGCGCCTCCCGGCCCCTATGCGATGGATCAGCAGGCCGATGATCTGGCCGCCCTGCTCGATCATCTGGGGGTAGAGCAGGCAATCCCGTGCGGCCTCTCGATGGGCGGCTACATCGCGATGGCCTTCATGCGCCGTCACTCCGCCCGCGCCCGTGCCCTCATCCTGGCCGACACCCGTGCTGGTGCCGATGGCGCGGAGGCGCGGGCCGGGCGCGAGGCGAACGCTGTGCTTGCCGAAACTCAGGGTGCCGCCGCCATCGCCGACAGGATGATCCCCGGCCTGGTGGCACCTGGCACCGGTCAGGATGTGCGGGACGCCCTGCGCGACATGATTGTCGCCAACTCGCCACAGGGCATCGCCGCTGCCCTGCGCGGCATGGCCATCCGCCCCGATTCAACTGCGAGCCTGAGCGCGATCAGCGTACCCACCCTGGTGATTGTTGGCGAGCAGGATGGTCTGACACCGCAGATCGAGGCCAACCAGATCAGTACGGCTATCGCCGGGAGCCACGTGGCTGTGCTGCCGAACGCCGGCCACATCAGCAGTATGGAGTCGCCGGTTGTCTTTAACGGGATGCTGCGCGTCTTCCTGGGCGAGAATGGTATCGTTTAGGAAATCATCACCTTCTCAACCGTGATCTGGTCGAGATAGGCCAGATCCACCACGGCACCGCAGCCCGGTGCGGTCGGCACACTTAGGGTGCTGTCGGCGTTTAGCACGAACGGGTTAGCCACGACATCCTGTGCGAAGTAGCGGTTGCTCGCGCTGATGTCGCCGGGCAGGGTGAAGTTAGGCAGGCTGGCCAGAGCTACGTTAGCCGCCCGACCAATCCCCGTCTCTAGCATACCGCCGCACCAGACCGGCACACCAGCCGCCTGGGCCATATCGTGGATCTGCCGCGCCGGGGTGAGACCACCCACCCGGCTGGGTTTAATGTTGATTACGCCGCAGGCTCCCATTTCGAGCGCCCAGCGTGCGTGCTCGGGCGAGACGATGCTCTCGTCTAGGCAGATTGGTGTGCGCAGGCGTCGCTGGAGTTTGGCGTGGTCAAAAATGTCGTCGTGGCCCAGGGGTTGCTCAATCAGCAACAGGTCAAAGGCATCCAGTTCAGCGAGGTGGTTGGCTGCATCCAGGGTATAGATGCTGTTCGCATCCACCTGAAGCCGCAGATCGGGCCAATGCTCGCGCACCGCCCGCGTCGGTTCAAGATCCCACCCCGGCTTGATCTTCAGCTTCACTCGCCGGTAGCCAGCCTGGATATAGCCGCCAACCACATCCAGCAGGGCCGCGATACTGGGCTGCACACCGACACTCACACCCACATCCACCGTCGTGCGCGTCCCGCCGAGCATTGCGCTCAGGCTCTGGCCACGTAGCTTGCCGAAAAGATCCCAGGCGGCGAACTCAATTGCCGAGCGAGCCATGCGGTTGCCGCGCACCCGTGCGAACAGCGCATCCACATCCTCAGGCTGTTCCAGATTCGTCCCACGCACCAGCGGAATGAGGATGTCGCGCAGCATCACCCAGGCGCTGGCGTAGGTTTCTTCGTTATACCAGGGGCCGGTACTCACAGGAGCCTCGCCCCAGCCCTCAGCACCCTCGGCAAAGAGGCGCACGATCACCGAGTGATTGGCGAGTTCGCGCCAGCCACTGGTCTCGAAGGGGTTCAGGAAAGGCAGGACGATCCGGCGCAGTTCGATCTTCTCTAGGCGCATAAATATACCTCAGACAACCATGCGATTCGCGCACACCACCTGATGAAAACGAACCGTAGGGGCGCGTCGCGACGCGCCCCTACGGTTCGTTTTCATCGCACATACCGCGTGAACTGCTGGGCCAGGGCGCGGGGGATACGGCCCTGGATGTGGGTGCCATCGCCAGCGTACTCCTCCTGGTCAATCACGCCACGGCGGTGCCAGAGCGAAACCAGATCATTGCGCTGGTAGGGAATAAGAACCTTCAGCGGCACCATCGCCTCGGCGAGGGCCGTCCCGATCCGCTCGCCGAGCAGATCCAGTCCCCAGCCCTTGTGTGCCGAGACGGCGATCACATCGCTGGGCAGGCCCATCTCCGCTGCCAGTCGGCCCACTTCGGACGGATCAATCCCATCGAGTTTATCAACCTTATTCAGCACCGTCAGGGTTGGCTTGCGATCAACTCCCAGTTCCTCCAGAGTTTTCTCCACCGTCTGGGCGTGTTCCTGGGCGTTGGGGTGAGTCAGATCTACCACGTGCAGCAGCAGATCCGCCTCGTTGATCTCCTCCAGGGTGGCGCGGAAAGCGGCGATCAACTGGGTTGGCAGCTTTTGGATGAAGCCGACCGTGTCGGTGAGCAGCACCTGATGATTGCCGGGCAGCGTGGCCTGGCGGGTGGTCGGATCGAGGGTGGCGAAGAGCTGATCCTGGGTCAGCACATCGGAGCCGCAGAGGGCGTTGAGCAGGGTACTCTTCCCGGCGTTTGTGTAGCCCACCAGCGCGATTACCGGCACACCACTGCTCTTGCGCCGCTGGCGGTAGAGCTCACGGTGGCGGTGAACATCGGCCAGTTGCTCTTTGAGCAGCGCGATGCGCTGGTCAACCAGACGCCGGTCAATCTCCAGCTGAGTCTCGCCGGGGCCACGCAGACCAACCACGCCGCCAGCCGACGTACCGCCGCCGGTACCGGCCTGGCGCTCAAGGTGCGACCACTGGCGGCGCAGGCGGGGCAGCATGTAGTTATACTGGGCCAGTTCCACCTGGAGGCGACCCTCGTGCGTGCGTGCGTGCTGGGCGAAGATGTCCAGAATCAGGGCGGTGCGGTCAAGCACGCCCACCTGAAGATCTTCCTCCAGGTTGCGCGTTTGGGCAGGGCTGAGTTCGTCGTCGAAGATCACCAGCCCAGCACTGGTGCTTTCGCGCAGTTCGCCCACCTCGCGCACTTTGCCAGGGCCGATAAAGTGCTTAGGGAAGGGCTGGTCGAGCTTCTGGTAGAGGCTACCGACCACCTCCAGACCGGCGGTTTCGGCCAGCAGGGTCAGTTCGCGCAGCGAGTCTTCGGCGCTCCACGCGCTATGGAAGCTGTTCACCTCGGCCCCGACCAGGATAGCGCGAGTGCGTGGGGCCGATGTCGCGTGCAGCCGCTTGCCGTCTTGGGTACGAATTTCGTCTATGGTAGTTTCCTTGATTACAGGTTGCAGAGTATACCATCATTGTAGCACTTTTGGGCGGTGATCTTTGGCTATCGCATCACCCGTTCGGCAGCGGCCTCGCCGCTGAGGATGGCCCCCTCGACAAAGGGGCCGCCCAAATAGTCGCCGGCGAAGGCCATGCCGGGCGGCTCCATATCGCTGGCGGCGAAGCCCTGGAGCCGACGGAAGTGGCCAACGTCGAACTCGGGCAGAGCCTCGGGGCAGCGGAAGAACCGCTGAAAGATCGCATGCGGCATCGGGTCGTAGCGTGGGGCCAGACGACGCAGTTCCGCGAGCATGAGCCGAATCAGAGACTGATCATCGTACTGGTGTAGCGCATCCATCGCCGGGCCAGCCATATGCAGGGCCAGGGTGTCGCAGCCACGCGGCACGGCTGAGGCGCTCTTCACCGATTGGATAGTGGCCGAGGCCAAGAATGCCGTTTCGCGGCGCGGGAAGAGCAGCCCGTAGAAATCATGCGGGAGCCGACCACGGGTGCCTGTGGCCAGCAGGGCCGTGGCCGAGTAGCGCACTGCCCGGAAGAGGCTCAGCCGCTCTGTGCCCAGCCATGGCACAAGGTGAGGGATGGCGCTGGCTGTTGTGGCACAGATAACATGATCAGCCACGAGGGGCTGATCTCTCCCGGTGAGGCGTACCGCATAGTTGCCCGCAGGCAGATGATCCACGGCACACGCTCGCGTCCCCAGGCGCACATCTAGGCCAATAGCCATAGCGTGGGGTAGATGGCCGAGACCCTGGCGCATGGTAAAAAGCTTCAGTCCGGCAGGATGGCTCAGCCCAGCCCGCAGCACCAGCATGAGCAGTGCCCGCGATGTGCGCTCTGGTGTCCAGTAGAAAATCCCTGCCAGTGGCGGTTGGAGTACATATTCAAGCAGATCTTCGGAGAGATGGGCGCGGGCGTAATCGCTCACTGAGGCATCATCAATGGGGAAAGCCTTCTGGAACGCTGTGAGGTCGAGGAGCGGACAATAGCGAAGCAGCGAGGCCAGCAGGTACGAAAGAGCCAGTTTGTGGTGCGATCCGACAAGCTGAGTGAAGGCCACACGGGCATTTGGCCAGAGTGAGTGGAATCGCCCGTCTCGCAGGATCGCCGAACTGCTGGGGATACGGCGCAGGTCGCGCTGCATCCCCAGTTCGTCAATAAGCGCGAGGGTGCGTGTGTAGAAACTGGCCAGAAACTCAGCGCCCAGCTCGATCTGGCAGCCCTGCTCAAGCAGCGTGCGTACCCGCCCGCCAACCCCTGACCCAGACTCAAGCACGATGACGTGGACGCCGCGATGACGAAGGCGGCGGGCCGCAGCCAGCCCAGCAACGCCTGCACCAATCACAATGGCTGTTCGGGAATGGCTCAATTCAGTTCATCAGCAAAATCGGCACGAGGTTGCTGATCCACATATAGCGCATAATCTTCAGCGCCAGAGTGATGGTCGCGTCGTCTGAACTGTGGGCCAGCAGGCTGATCACAACGACCGTGGGCAGGATGGCGCAGGGCAGCAGCGCCAGCAGGTAGGTCGCCCCGACCAGACCCGTCAGCCAGGGCAGCAGCGCCACGCCGATGAAGAGCAACCCGGTACCCTGAAAAATCCGCAGCGCACCCGTCACGCCAAAAACGGTGGCCACCGTGCGCAATCCGGCCCGTCCATCGCCTGCCCAGTCAGCCGTTGTCTTCAGGATCTCGTGGCTGAAATCGAAGAGCCACATCAGCCCAGCCACAACCCAAACCAGAGGAGTGACGCCGCTCCCGGCCAGTCCGCCATAGAGCGCGATGGTGGCGATCAGCAGGGCCATGCAAGCGTTGCCCCAGAGGACGGTACCCTTCAGGGCGAACGAGTAGAACGTGGCCAGCAGTGTTGTGCCCAGAGCGAACATGCCGAGGGTCGGACCAAGCGATGTCGCCAGAGTCAGGGCTACGCTTGCCAGGGCCAGCGCGAGCCAGAGGGCGGTGCTACGGGTGATTCGACCCGCCGGGATGGGCCGGTGCGGCTTGCCGTAGCGATCCACCGTCACATCAACGTAATCGTTGATCACAAATCCGTAGGCCACCACCAGCCCCACCACCGCCGCTGCGCCCCAGCCGCTAGGTGCCTGAACCGCCGTTATACCACCGGAGAGGAAAGCTCCCACCAGAGTATATATCGCTGCATAGATGCTGTTGGTATAGCGCGTGATCTGAGCGAAACTTACAACGTGGTAGCGCACACTACGTACAGCCACGCCCCTCCCCCTCTGCTCAACGTCGCCGATGCGACGGCATATCTAGTGCGATCACACGCGGGCGTACCCGTTTATGGGCCGGGTTTGGTCGTGGCGGACACCTGGCAGTTAAACTTGCGGATCATCGTGCGGGTTGCCCGCTCTTGCACCTGAACAAGATAGGTTCCCGGTCGCTCGTCGCCAATGCGCAGGAGAATGCTGTAACTGCCATCCTTGCGAGAGAATCCACCACCCACGGGCCGACCACCGAAGGAGACAATTAACGCCTCCTCCGCACTTGCACTCCCATTAACGGGTATTACATCGCCGGGAAGGCAGGGGATGACGGCGAGATCCGTTGCCAATGGATCGGTGCTGGGTGTCGCCGTCGGCGTCGCCGAAGCGGTGGGCGTAGAGAAAAGGATCGCCATTGTCTGCGGTGTGACCGATGCGATACGGGTGCTGGTGGCAGTGCTTGTCGAGGTGAAGGTGGGCGTGGGCGTTGCCGCTACCACCGGTTGGGAGCCGCTACTGTTTGCGGATGCGGGCACAGATGTTGCCGTTGCCCCGGCAAGCTCCGTCTGAAGCAGGATCGCCGTGCGCGTCTTCAAGCAGTCTGCGTAGATCGGGTAGTAGGGCGGCTCATCCACAGGCCCCGAGGTTGGGCAGCCCGCAAGGATCTTCGTAGGGTTAATCGTTGGCCTCACCGCAGCGGATGCCGTGGCTGCTATATAGCAGGTTTGGTAGGCCGAATCCTCTGTGGGGCAAACATTAGCGGCGACAGCAACGATGATCGGTGAGTCAACTGGTGCATAGACAAACATGAGCATCAGTGTGGCAAGAGCAATGGCAATCAGCGTGACTGGCCAGAAGAGGCTACGATGTGACATGGGGCAATCCCTGAGAGGCTGATGGAAAAAATAGGCAGGTGTCGGGTAGGGGCGCGTCGCGACGCGCCCCTACGGTTCGTTTTCATCAGGCGTTGTACGCCTCGCGCATGGACATCTACGCTGGCAATCTTTGTCACACTCTACCATAAACGACGAACCATCGGCAACCTCCCTTGTTGGCGGCATCGGTTCGTGTAGGGTATAATGGCGAAGATTTTCCTATCGCAGGGGCGTGCATGGCTTCCCAATCGCTTTATCGTAAATGGCGATCCCAGACCTTCGACGAGCTCATTGGTCAGGAGCACGTCATTCAGACTCTGCGCAATGCGATTATCGAGGGGCACGTGGCCCACGCTTATCTCTTCACTGGCCCGCGTGGCGTGGGGAAGACGAGTATGGCCCGCCTGCTGGCCAAGGCGGTCAACTGCATTGACCCGGACCCGGCAGCGCGGCCCTGCGGACACTGCCGCGCCTGCACATCCATTGCCGAGGGCCGTGCCGTAGATGTGATCGAGATGGACGCCGCCTCGCACACCTCGGTGGACGACGCCCGGGAGATCATCGAGCGGGTGCAGTTTCGGCCCGCCGAGATGCGCTTCAAAGTCTATGTGATTGACGAGACGCATATGCTCTCCACGGCGGCGTTTAATGCGCTGCTGAAGACTTTGGAGGAGCCTCCCGATCACGCGATCTTTATTCTGGCGACAACCGAGGTGCATAAGGTTCCGGCAACGATCCTCTCGCGCTGTCAGCGCTTTACCTTCACCCGCCATAGCGTGGCAGCTACGAGCGTCCACCTGCGCCGGGTTGCAGCCTCCGAGGGGCTGAATCTCGATGCGGGCGTGCCCGAGGCGATCTCCCGCGCCGCCACCGGCAGCATGCGCGATGCGCTGGGTGTTCTGGAGCAACTGGCATCCTTCGGCCAGGGCAGCATCAGCCTAGAACAGGTACACAGCCTGCTGGGGATGACCGCCGCCGCCGAGGTGAACGCGCTGATTGACGCACTGCTCAATAACAGTCTGAACGATGCCATGCGTGCGGTGAACGGTGTCGCCGACCAGGGTGCCGACATTCGCCAGTTTACCCGCGACCTTGTGGAGCGCCTGCGCGCACTGATGCTCCTCCAGGCCACGAGCGACCCCGGCCTGCTGGATGTGGGCGAGGACGAGTTGCGTATGCTGGAGGAGTGGTCGCACCGTGCCGACTTGAGCATCCTGATGATATGGATCAAGCTCTTTAGCGGACTCGACTTTCAACTGCGCACCACGCCCTACGGACACCTGCCCTTGGAACTGGCGGTAGTTGAGGCGCTGGTGGGGGAGCAGGGGGCCGGAGGCCGGGGGCAGGAGGTCGGGGGTCGGGGGTCGGGGGTCGGGGGACGGGGGTCGGGGGACGGGGGTCGGGGATCGGGGGTCGGCGGCGGGAAGCAAGAGGCCGGAGGCGGGAAGTCGGGGGTCGGCGGCGGGAAGCAAGAGGCCGGAGGCGGGAAGTTGGAGGCTGCGCGATCCGTGCGCGAGACACCACCGCCACTTGCACAGGTTGAATCCACCCCAGAGACGCCGGCACCCGTAGACCCACCAACGCCAGAGACTCCGCCTGCGCCGGTTGTCCACGTCTCTACCGCCGACCACGAGGCGTTTATCGCTGCCAATGCCGATTTTACTCTGCTGGAGCGCGTCGAGTCCCTGTGGGAGGATATCAAGCGCGATGTGCGCCCGCGTAGCCCGATGCTTCAGGCGCTGCTCAAGGACGTGCGCCCGATTGATGTTGAGGGTAATACAATTGTCCTGCTCGCATCCTCGGCTTTCCATAAGACAAGCCTGGAGAAGCCCCAGAACAACAAGATCGTCGAGGACGTAATCAGCAAACAGCTCGGTGGAGTTTTTGCCATCCGCTGCACGAGCGAGTCGAAGAGTGAGACCCACGACATGCGTGGGCAGATCCGCGAGGCCCGCAAGGATGAACTTATCCGTGCGGCGATGAACATTTTTGATGCCCACATTGTAGATATTGAACCTGATACCTGATCTTGTCGAAGGTTAGGGCGTTGTGGTAAGCTAGGCAAATCTGATCACGATAAGGAGCGACCGATGAATCCACGTCAGCTACAGCAAATGGCACAGCAGATGCAGCGCCAGATGCAGAAAATTCAAGAAGAACTCGCGGTAACGGCTATTGAGGGCAGCGCCGGCGGTGGGGCGATCACCGTGAAGATGAATGGTCACCGCGAGCTTCAGTCAATCACCATCTCGCCCGAGGTGGTGGACGCCAGCGACGTGGAGATGCTCCAAGATCTGCTGCTGATCGCCTTCAACGATGCCTCGAAGAAGGCCCAGGAACTGGCCGAGCAGCGTATGGGGCCGCTCACTGGCGGGATGAAGGGCATACCGGGGCTGTTCTAGAAACACTACTTTTCACATAAGCCGATCTCACCCCCTCACCCCCTGCCCCTCTCCCACCGGGGGAGAGGGGAGATTTCGCACCAGAGCGTGTTCGGCTCCCCCTCTCCCGTTCTGGGAGAGGGGGCTGGGGGGAGAGGGCTGAGCGGTGGCAGAATCGTTACTCGAAAAATAGTGGTTCTAGGAAGGTTTTGGGCCGGGTGATCCCGCCCCCTACGCTATGACATCACGCGGCGATAGCGGCATTATTGTCGAGCCGGTGGCCCGGTTGATCGAGGAACTGGGCAAGCTCCCCGGCATCGGCCCGAAGACGGCCTCGCGGCTGACTTTCTTCCTTCTACGGGCGGAGGAGGGTCAGTCGCGCACCTTGGCCCAGGCCATTCTGGATATGAGGGAGCGGGTGACGTTCTGCACGCGCTGCTTCAATATCACGGTCGGTGATCTGTGCCTGATCTGCCAGAGCCAGAGCCGTGATCAGAGCAAGATCTGTGTGGTGGAGGAGCCTCTCGATGTGCTGGCAATCGAGCGCACGGGAGCCTATCGCGGGCTCTACCACGTACTGCACGGCCATATCGCGCCGCTTGAGGGGATCTACCGCGAGGATCTGAAGATTGACCAACTGCTCGCCCGCGTGCGCAGTGAGCCGGTAGATGAGATTATTCTGGCCATGAACCCGAACACCGAGGGCGAGGCAACCGCCTTCCTGCTGCTGAGAGATCTAGCGCCCCTCGGGGTGCGGGTGACGCGCCCGGCGCGTGGCCTGCCCACCGGCGGCGATCTAGAGTGGGCCGACCCGGACACGCTAAGCTCCGCCATGGAAGGCCGGCGCGAGCTGTAAACTAAGGACTCCCCGATGAGCATGACCGACATCATCAATGAGGCGATCGACAAGATCTCGGGTGCCCTCTTCGCGGGCGTGATCGGCACCGACGGGCTAAGCGTCGAAATGGCCTTCGCCGGCGGCGGCGCACACCTCGACATCGAGCTGGCAGAGCTTGAACTAGGCACGATTGCCTCGGCTGCCTCGGCTGCCTCGGCGCGTGTTGGATCCGGGTATGTGCTCGACCTGACGATTGAGACGGAGGATCTGACCTATTTGGCCGGCATGATCACCCCCGGCTACTACGCGGTTCTCGGTGTGCGCCCGGACTCCAGCCTGGGCCGCGCACGCTTCGCCGTGCGCCAGATGGTCGCTCGGATCAAAGACGAGCTGTAGAGCAGTGTACAGAAGAGGGTAGGGGCGGCTCGCGAGCCGCCCCTATCGCGAATGTAGGGGCGGCTCGCGAGCCGCCCCTACGGATTCGAGCCGCCCCTACGGATTCGTGCCGACGAGCTGGGCGAAGAGACGATCCAGGGCCAATGAGGGGTCGGTGCAGAGCCCCACGTGGACGGACGACGGCTGCACGATGGCGCTGCGCGGTGCGGTGAGCCAGCGGAATCGCTCGTGGGAGGGCATAACGCCCACCGGGCCAGCCGCTCGTCCCCCGGCGCAGATGATCGGGATGTGGCCGAGTTGCTCGCGCAGGCTCTCGATGTCGATCTCGGGGGCGAGGGCGCGCAGGCGGGCCGCGTCTACCTCCAGGCGTGCGGCCAGGAAGCGGCGCTCACGGCAGAAGAGAATCACCCCCGCGTTGATCTGCTCGCCGCGCTCGACCCGTGGTACGATGCGGATCAGGGCGTACTCATAGGCACTGCGCACGGGCATGAACCGCCTCCTCCACAAATAGGCGCGGAGCCTGTAGCCGCTCGCTCAGGTACGTTACGTAAGCGGCGCGATGTTCCTCCACATCCGCGAATGCCGGTTCGCCCATGAGCCAGGCGGCGGGGATAGACTCCACCAGTTCGGCGATCAGATCCGGGGTGACGAGAGCGGCCAGGGCTACGTCAGCAGCCTGGAGGTCGCCGGTAACACCTAACAGGATGTGATCCTTGATCGGCGGGAATCGCCCGCGTGTCCGTGTGCGCCAGTCAGCCCAGGTGTGATGCAGATACAGGGCCGCACCGTGGTCAATCAGCCAGAGCTTGCGGTGCCAGAGCAGCATGTTCGGGTTGCGCGGCGTGCGATCCACGTTGGTGATGTAGGCGTCGAACCAGACGATGCGTGCGGCCAGATCGGGCGCAACGCCGCTGGCGTTCAGCGGATCAAAGTTGAAGGATCCGGGCAAGTAGTCGAGTGCCAGGTTAAGTCCGGCGCTCCGGCCCATCAGTTCCTGGATCTCGGTGTGCGGTTCGTTGCGCCCAAGTGCTCCGTCGAATTCAACAAAAACAACCTCGGGCACAGGGAGGCCAATGGCCCGACCGATCCCGCCACAGATCAACTCGGCAATCAGTGCCTTCGGCCCCTGGGCCGCGCCGCGAAATTTGAGGACGTACATTCCATCGTCGTCAGCCTCGATGATCGCGGGCAGCGACCCGCCCTCACGCAAGGGCCGCACATAGCGGGTGGCTGTTACCGTTCGTATCATGGCCCCGATTATACCCCACCCCGACGCAGCTCCTCAGCAAAGGCACGCAGTCCCAAAGCGAAGCTGGTTGCACCGCCCTGGGCGGGGTGGCGCAGCTTGGTGTGGGCTACGCCGAGGGCGGCGAGGGCGCGGTCGGCGTTGTTGCCCATAGCCACGGCAGGCACAGCGGGAAAGAGGGCGATGATGCGGGCCAACAGGGGCAATCCAAGCGCTAGTTCGATGGTGCGCGGCGTGCGGTTGCTCTGATCATCGCCGGGACGGTGCGGGTGCAGCGGGTAGGCGTTCCAGCCAACGGCAAAGAGTCCCAGGGCGGCCAGTTCGCGGTAAGCAATGGTGGCGGTGGGTTCAGCAGATATGCGCCCGTCATCGGTGGCTAGGGCGAAACCCTGATTTGCACCGTATTGGCCCAGCGGGGTAATGCCGTCCAGCAGCAGGCGCTCGCTCGTGAAGGGGACACCGGTACGGCGGGCACCGTTATAGCCAGGAGCCTCGCCAACTAGTAGCAGATCGGGGCCACGAGCCAGAGCCAACTCCAGGGCGAGGCGCAGGTTATTCCGGCGCACAGCGTTACCCGGCGGGCCATTCAGCGCGTAGGGATTCACTGCGTCAGCGGGGGCCGGGATAGCCGCAAGATCAGCGATGATTGCGTTGATGGAGTCAGATGCCATGATTTTGGATTTCGGATTTTAGATTTTGGATTGCAGCCGCGCCGTCCACGAATAGGACACGAATATACGAATAGCCCGGTGCAGAGCCTTATTCACGTATTCGTGTCCTATTCGTGGATGGCATCTGACGGCTTGTATGAAAATAGCCGATAGCCGATGGCCGATAGTACGACAGTTGTAGTTTGAATTACCCCCCCTAGCCCCCCCGCTTGCGGGGGGG
>JBAXMH010000050.1:0-23119 GCA_037134395.1 Chloroflexales bacterium | reverse complement strand
TCGGCTGATGCTGCTCCGTGAAGGTACGACCATCGGTATGTCGTCTTCCGTACGTAAATGAGGGGGAATTAGTCCCGCGTAGCGGCTCAATTGTTGAGATCTGTTCCACGCATTGCGCGTATGGTGAGTCAGATAGAGTCGCCCGCGCGCACGGCTGACGGCCACATAGAATATCCGGTGCTCTTCATCGAGCTTGGGTTGCTCATGATGAGACCGATAGACCGGGAAGGACGAATCAACGGCTCCGGCGATGAAAACCGTATCGAACTCCATGCCTTTCGCTTGGTGAACCGTGAGGATCTGGACGCGTCTCTCTGTCTCCTCGCAGCGGTCGATGTCATGTCCCAGGGCGGCATTGCTCAGGGCCGCGTCGAGGGCGCGTGCCGGTGCGATCTCGGGGTCATCGATCCGTTCAAGGGTCGCGAGCAGTTCATGGAGATTGGCGAGGCGTCGTGACGCATCCGTCTGGGACGCCAGATGGGTGCCCAGGCCCGAGTCGCTCACAATCTGGCGAAGCAGTTGATGCGGGCGGATCCGATCCGCGAGGTCGCGCCAGATCGCGATCTGCTGCGCGAGCGGCTCAAACTGCGTACGGTAGCGCTGCACCACCACACGTCGTTGCCCCTGGAAACGTCGGATCGGATGAAGCAACTCCCGAAGAACTTCCTGGGTAGCCTTCACATCATCTACCGCAGAGTGGTTGGGCTGTGTCGTCGTGTGCAGAGCTTCGCATACGTCGCCCAGGCGGTACCGCTCAAGTTGGATCTGGCGCCGCGCGATGTCGAGCGTGTCGTAACGTTCGCGGTAGCCCACAACGTACCCGTAGCGCTGGGCATTGCTGGTCAGCATGCCAATATCGAAGGCGACATTGTGGCCCACCAGGACACACCCGGCGCTGAAGGTGAGGAAGTCACCCATCACCGTCGCCGGATCCTCGCCGTTGATGCGGAGGAAGGCGTCATCATAATGGTGAACCGCTGTCGATTCGCCGAGCGCCCGCGACGGGCGAAGGTAGCGCTGAAATCGCTCGGTAATCGTGCCGCGCCCATCCACGCGCACGGCCGACAGCTCGATAATCTCATCGACATCTGTATCGGTGCCCGTGGTCTCGACATCAAAGATCACCACCCGTCCCTCTGCGAGCCGGGCCAGCAGCAATCCGTAGGGGTCGCGTTCCTGAAAGGTACTCAGGTTTGCTAAGTCAATCAGCCGCAGGCCCACGTTGTCGGGTATCGCCGATATCTCGGTGAGGGTCGCCTCGCGGATGCCCCACAGGGGCATCTGAAGGATGCGGCGGAGGCTTGTCGTATCGTAGGGATTCCGCAGGAGCCGCAGGTAGGCCAGTGCGTCTTTCACCTCTGTCCGTCGATAAAAGGGGAATTGTTCGAGTTGGGCGTGCGCTATCTCGCGCTCGGCCAGCGCGTTGGAGATTTCCCGTGCGATATTGTGCGTCCGCGTCAGCACGGCGAGAGAACCCCGATCTCCGTTCTGACGAAGATGCGTGATCTCATTGGCGATCCAGTATCCCTCGGTGCGTACGGATGGGGCGCAGTGGACGACGACGGGGACACCGAGGTCGTTTCCGGCACAGATGATCTGCCGATGAACCGCCCGTCGGTAGCCGCTGATAACGGCCTGGCAGACCGCGACATTGATCGCGGTGGCACGGTAGTTTTGCACCAGATGAATGTCGCGCACCGGATGAAATGCGGCGCGGAACGTCTGGAGCATCGCCGCAGGATCGGAGCCGCGCCACTCATAGAGTGTCTGGTCAACATCGCCAAAGAACGCGAGGTTGCCGTGCGATGCGGCGAGGTGCGCAATGATCGCGTACTCCTCTGGGTTTGTGTCCTGCACTTCGTCCACCTGGATCCAGTCGAAGTGTGCCTGCCAGCGGGCCAGAGGGGAGGGGTACTGACGAAAGAGGCGAGTCACCAGCAGGATGAGATCGCTGAAGTCAACGGCGTGACTGCGGGAAAGCTCCGCGTTGTAATCAGTAAACAGGTGGGCATGGTCGATGGAGTACGCACTACGGATCTGTTTTCCCCACTCGTGGTACACCGTGTCGAAGATCTGCGCGATAGCGAGACACCGCCCATGGAGGGTCAGTTCACGTTTCACCACACCAATAAAGTGAAGAAGCAGATCAACGAGGGATTGTTCTTCGTGGGGCGGCATATCCGTTATCTGGCGACCGATACAGTTTCGCAGGATGTGTCGGGAGTCCTCTTCGTCATAAATGGTGAAATCGGCAGGGAGCGCGAGCGCACGCGACTCCTGGCGGAGGATTGTCGCACAGAGGCTGTGGACGGTACTCACGGTGATCTCGCGGGCGTGCAGTGGGAGGGCACGGCGCACCCGCTCGCGAATCTCGTTCGCGGCCTTATGGGTGAACGAGAGGCAGAGGATGCGGGAGGCAGGGATGTCGGCATGGATGGCGTTGATCAGCCGTTGAGTGAGGACCCGTGTCTTGCCGGTGCCCACGGGTGCCTGTACCAGCAGCGCACCGAAGATGTGTTCGGCGGCCTGCTGCTGCTCGGCATTCAACACCGTTGTTCCGGTATTCATCGGACTATTCTTTCGGGCGAGGGTCGTATGGTTCACGTCGTCGGACGAGGGTGTCATCATGGGCGAACGTGTCTGAAAGCACACGCATGACGACCTCACCCGGCAACGGTGCGGCAAGGAACACCGGTGACGTCTCAATCAATGGGGACAGGAGGGTCTTCGACGGCGCGGCGAGCGGCGAGCATCCCGCGCAACACATCAGCACGCGGGATACGATAGCCTCTCCCCACTCGCACCGACCCGACGCGCCCCTCGTGAGCTCAGCGCTGGATCGAGCGCGGGTGAACGCGCCGTAACGTAGCGACCTCGTCAACGGTCAACATCTCCGGGTACGGGGCCAGGATCGGGGCGAGTGTCGTGGCGTCCATCGGCGTCTCCCATGCGACAGAAGCGACAGGAGCGTCGCATACCGCTTCTGTCGCCCAGTATACCGCCCTTTTGTACCGGTGTATAACGGCAGGAAACCACATCGCGTATGGTGGTAGCTGACCTCAACGGCGAACCGCAGCCGTACACGCACAATCCCTCTGTGAGTGACTATCGCATCCATGCTATGCTGGACATATGCACATGAAGTGGTACGGAGCGACCGGCGCACCGCCGCACAATCGCACCGCACGGTGCGGTGCATGATGAGAGGATCCTCTCAATGCCGACCCGAATAAACCTGACTGTGGATCTCCAACGGGGTGTGGTTCCCATCTCCAAGGCGGCCTCATCGCTGGCCGCGCTGATCATGCGCGCCCGTTCGACCGGCCAGCCGGTTAGTGTGACCCAGAAGGGATACCCTGCCGGGGTACTGCTCTCCATCGATCTGTTCAGTACTCTCAAAGATCTCGCCGATACGACGGGCGAGCCCTTCGTGCTCCCCATTGATGACGAACTGCCCGAGGAGTCTGCGATAAACGACGACTGAAGATGTCTCCCGCATCTCCACACCCCCTCTCGCGCCGCCGTACGGTCGCGAAGGCCGATGGGGTCGCCTAACGGCGACGGCATCGGTCTTCGCGGCCCGGTACGAGAGGATTGCCGACCGGCTGACACATCGCGTGGTCTCCCGCCTCGGTCATATCCCGATCACCGCGATCATCATGAGCATGGACATGGCGGGAGACACCGCCGGACTCCCGACTACCTGAGTGAAACCCAGAGGTATCCCCCATGACGCATCCGCACCCTCACCTCTCCCTCGCCTTCCTTCTCCTGATCGCCCTGCTCCTTCTCCCCACCGGACCCGCCTCCGCACAGCTCGCCAGCGTCCACCTAGCCCTCGGCAACCCGAGCGGCGCTGTGGCCGACCCGGCCCAGCCCAACAACTACCTTATCGTCCGCCCCCAGTATGCCCTCGCCTATAGCCGCGACCGGGGCATCCCCACCTGGTCGAGTTGGCACCTCCAGGCCAGCGACCTCGGCTCTGCCGGGCGCTACGCCGGGAACTTCATCACAGACGCATCCCTGCCTGCCGACTGGTACCATGTGCGACACGATGACTACACCCGTTCGGGCTACGACCGGGGCCATATGACGCCCTCGGCGGACCGGACGGCGACTGATGCGGACAATCAGGCCACCTTCATGCTGAGCAACGTCATCCCCCAGGCACCCGAGAACAACCGAGGGCTATGGGAGCAACTCGAAAGCCATGCCCGCGACCTCGTCGGACAGGGGAACGAGGTGTACATCATCGCGGGCAGCTCCGGCTCGGCAGGGGTACTGGCCGGCGGCACGCTGACCATCCCCGCCGCCGTGTGGAAGGTCATGCTCATCCTCCCCGCCGCCGAGGGCGACGACCTGGCCCGCGTAACCGCTCAGACCCCTGTAATCGCGATCTGGACGCCAAACAACGCGACGGTGCAGGACAAGGCATGGACTGATTACACCACGACGGCGGCATGCATCCAGCAGCGCACGGGTCTCAATCTCTTCGCCGCCCTCGACGATACCGTAGAATCCGCCATCGAGGGTGCGCCATGTCCCGCCGAGACACCCCCGACTGATCCGCGTTGTTTCGCGGAGACGGGCCAGTGTATCGCCGGTCCCATCCGCGCCTTCTGGGAACGCGAGGGCGGACTTCCTGTCTTCGGATTCCCGCTCGCCCCCCAGTCCACCGAGATGGTCGAGGGGACACCACTCCCGATCCAGTGGTTCGAGCGCGACCGACTGGAGATCCAGCCCGACGGCCACGTAACCGCCGGACGGCTCGGAGCCGAACGTCTTGAGCAACTGGGCACACCCTGGCAGATGGGAGCGGGCACACCCGCAGGCCCGGGCTGCCAGGCATTTGCCGAGACCGGCCATCACGTCTGTGGAACCTTCGCGGCCTTCTGGCGTGCAAACGGGGGGCTGACGCGATTCGGCCTCCCATTGACCGACGAGTACACGGCGACGCTCGAGGGCCACACCTACACCGTGCAATATTTCGAACGCCGCCGCTTTGAGTTTCACCCCGAGGTAGGGCCAACCACGGTGCTGCTCGGCTTGCTCGGACGCGAGGTTCGTACCGCCCATCAGCCTCTTCCCCCCACACCTGAGTCCACACCTACGCCGACACATGCGCCGACACCTGCACCCCTCTCACCCAGCTACAACGGCTGTGCGCCCGACCCCAACGCGGCGGTCGCGCCAAACTACCCGGTGGCGATCATCGCTATCAATAAGGTCGCGGAGACGGTGACACTGCGCAACACGAGCGGCGCATCCCTCAGCCTCGATAGCTGGGTCATGTGCAGCATCCGGGGCAGCCAGCAGCACCCCGTCAGCGGGCCACTGGCCCCCGGTGAGACCAAGATCTTCCCCAGCCCACCCGGCAACATCTGGAGCAACAGCAGCTCCGATCCGGGTGCGCTCTATGACTCACAGGGCCACTTGGTAAGCTACTGGCCCGATTGATACGGGGGCCTCTCGACATGGGGCGTTCATGCCGTTCGCGAACGGGGAGTGGGGCATTCGCGAACACCACGAACGCCCCACGAACACCGTACGAACGGGGCGTAAGTGTGACATAGGGGCTGATATGTTACACATAGCCAGGAATGTGACATAAATGTAGGAGAGTCCCCACCACCATATTCTAGCCTGGACTACGCCCGAATGACCGTGATGATCCGCCCGCTCGCCGTGACTGTTACTTCTGTCCGGGTGCGCTCCGCGATGGGCGGCTGACCACGGCGCTGGTCGAAGATGATCAGCCAGCCGGTGGTCAGATCGAGCCGAGCGAGGTAGCCCTCTAGCTGCGGCAGCCCATCCGTGATCGGGTCTGGCCGACGGTCACGCCAGACTTTCACCTCCATCCCAAAAACATCCGCGCCGTGGCGTAAGCACAAATCCATCCGGTCGCGGCCAATGGCATACTCTCGGTCAATCGTTCCCCCACCGTTTGCGACTCGGTGCAAGAAGGCCATGAGCACCAGATGCGGCGCGATCTCTGCGTAGGGCGACGTGCCCAGCAGTGGCTCGCCATGCTGCCGCCAAAAGGCCAGGAACGCATCAAGGAGTAGCGGTGCCGCAATTCGTCCCTCAGGTGTCAGCCAGCTCGGGCTGATCGTGGGCAACGATGCGATGGCGGTGCGTGCCAAAACGCGGGGCAGAACCTCGTGGTAGATAGGATTGGCGACGACCAGGCCGCCACCCGGCTCCAGGCGCACGAGTCCCAGATCCTGGACAAAACGCAGATCATCGGGCGGAATATCCCCCAGAGACTGCCCTGATAGCATGGGTTCGATGATTGCACGCACGCGAGGCTCGCGCAGCCGCTCGGCGAGACTATCCAGGTGGGTGTCCTGGCGCACGATCAGCACCTCTTTAGCCTGATCAATCAGCGCCGGGGTGATGACCTGGGTGCGGTCAGGGGCAAGTTTTTCAACCGTGACTTTGGCGAGGGCGTTAACCAGCCAGGGCTGGCCCTGGGTGAGCGCGAAGGCATGGGCGATGGTTTCAGGAGTGAATATCTGGCCGGTGTTAGCGGTATGTTGGCCGTAGAGCGCGGCAACGTCAGCCTGATCAAACGTATCGAGTGTGAGCGAGCGGGTCTTAATATTGAAGGGACTCGCGGTGTTGAGACGGTCGCTGCCGCCTGCGGCGACCTTGTAATCCCGTACATCGCGGAGTCCGATCAGCGCCAATGACCAGGGGAAGGTGGTTGGGCGGCGGCTATGGCCGGAGCGGATTTGTCGGAGTACTGAGACGAGTACGTCATTGCGTAGGGCGTCAATCTCATCAAGGAAAACGACGAGGGGGCGCGGGCAGGTCTTTGCCCAGGCCCGCAGCGCGGCACCAATGCGGCGACCAGGAGTAGATCGTGGCCATCGGGGTGGGCACAGTGAGGCGGGGAGTTGGTACTCGCTGGCGTCGCGCCAGTCATCGAGGATGGCACGCTCCGCTGCTCCTGGATCATCCGAGAAGGCGGCACCGACTTCCATGGAGAGTACGGCGACTGCGTAGGTTCCTGATGCCGTGAACTCGCGGGCAAGTTCGAGCATCGCCGTCGTCTTGCCGGTCTGCCGTGGAGCGTGGAGGACAAAATAACTGCGCTCTGCGACGAGCGCGGCAACCTCTGGCAGCCGTGCGGCGGCGGGCAGCATGTAGTGAATATCGGGCTGGCATGGCCCAGCGACGTTGAACCAGCGTGTCATTGCATCCATCTCCTGACCCTCGGATAGGCGGCTCAGTATAGCACGTGTATCTCGTCAGAAAGGGGGGAAACTTCTTTGATGCACGAAGGGATGCCACGGGCGGCGGCCCCATACGACTCACCGCCCGTCATTACCTAATGCTGCGTTAGCGCTGGATGAGCGGTAGGTATACATCAAATCTGTTGCTGAGTACCATCGGCACAGTCAATGGGTCGCTACGGGTGTTCTCGTTGCCACTGCGGTCATAGGCGCTCAGCGTCACCTCCCAGTTACCGGGCAGGAACACACCCCGCTGGAGGTAGCTGCGCTGCGTGCTATCCACAATGTTGCTGATGTACTCTGCGCCACCCCCTGGCTCGCGGTAGTAAAGCCGATAGCCTGCCACGTCCGCCGATGTCGATCCCGCCCATCGCACGTCAAGCGTCCCGTCGTGAGCGACCGTCACCACCTGGGAGGGAGGCGCGGGCGCGGTCGTGTCGCTAATCGTCACCGTCTGGATCGCATCAGCGCTGAGCGGCAGTCCCAGCGGGTCGTCCAGCACCGCGTAGAGATGATACGTGCCGCTGGGCACGCCCACGGCTCGCCACAGGTAACTGGTGGTCGTCACCGGCAACCCGGCCACAATCTGCGCCCCTGTCCGCGTCCCGGCGCTCATATCGGCGAAGAGGCTCAGGGTGGCGGTGGGGGTTGCGGTGCTGGCGACCATGCCGATGTTGAATGCGCCGTCACCGGTCGAGGTCACGGTCGGCGTGGCCAGGGTGGCAAGCGGCGCGGTTCCACGGGCGACCAGGATGTGCCCGCCGCTCCCTTCCACTTCGACCGTCCAGCTTCCCTCTGCTGGGTTGGGAACCACCAGCGTCACCTGGGTTGCGGTCGTCTCCGTCACCACGCCGGAACTAGATGAGGTCAGGACGGTGCCATCCGGCATGCGCAGGCGCAGCAGCGGGGCCGTCTCGGTGAAGCCCAGACCCACCAGCAGGATCGGCGTACCAGCGGGAACCGTGAGTTGCGATCTCGCGATGGCCTGGAGCGACGATGACTGCTGTGCGGCCAGCCCGACCAGTTGGAGGTCGCGCAGGTTGTCACCGAACTGGAAATTTCCTTGAGCATCGATCAGGAACGTGGTGTTCATTCCCAGAAGATCCAGCGCGCCGCGTAGGCCGTAGATTGTCTCCGTGCCGCGCCGGAAGGTGCCGAAGTCGGCAGACTGCTGCGGGAGAACGGTGCGATCCGCAGGGAAGTTAAAGCAGCCGCCGAACATGCAGGTATCGAAGCAGTCGATCAACGCGCAGGTGTGGATGATCTTTCCCTTGCCGATAATCACCTGCACCTGAGCTTTCCCGGCGATACTGAAGTTGCTGACATCCTTCCAGATGCGTAGGCTGCTTTGGCCATCAACGATTCCGGCCAGCGAGATGCTGATTGTCCCCTCCAGCCCACGAGCCGCGCTCAGGGCGAGGGCGGACTGGGCCACATCAAATGTGAAGATCCGCAACTTGCCGCTGAGCGCCGCCTTCCAGCTCGTGTCCCAGGTGGCGCTCGGCTCGCCGCTGAGCGTTGGCCCCAGGCCGGGGATGTCTGGACCACCCTCGATGCCGAGGGAGAGGGTCACGCTGGTGTTTTTCTCATCGAGCGTGACCATGCCGTTAACCTTGGTGATAAAGAAGCCGGTCTGGGCGATTGGAATTTGGATGCAGCCGTCGAGGGAAAGGGTTGCCTCGCGCACGGGAGGCGGTGCGCTGACGAAAGTGAACCCCGTGCCGATCTGGCAGCCACCGTCGCCCGACCCCACCCCCGGCAGCACAAAGGTGCCTCGGCCCTGGAAGAAGTAGGTCTCACCCTCGACGCGCAGGCCGACGGCGGCACCCTCGATCTTAAATCCTTCCTTCCCGCCAACGCTGATGTTCGGGAAGCGGATCGTTCCGCCGCGCAGTTCGATTTTCTCGTTGCTATGCACGGCGATTCGGTCAATCTCCAGTGCTGCCTGGTTGCCTCCCAGTCCCTCAGGTAGGCGGTAGGTCGCCTCGTTCACCGTGAGTGTGCCGTCGCCGGTTAGCGTTGCCGAAGTAATGCTGAGCGTCACTGCACCAAGCTGTAATTCGATAGAGTGGAGGGTGCCGCTGATTATACCGGTGTGATCGAGACGAGCATCCACGGCTCCCCATTGCGCGCTGCCGGGGATGACCACATTCATCTGAACGCTGGTCAGAAGTACGCCAGTCGCGCTATTGACAGAGATATTGGTGGGTGTGTCGATCTGGAAGCCGGCCAGTTGATTGAGACGCCAATCGGAGTTGAGCAGTCGTGAGGGGGTGAGGATGCCGCTGATAGTGTCAATATCGAAGCTGGCGCGGAAGAGCGGGGTGCTGGCCGAGCCATCGGCGGCGGTGATCAGCGAGACGAGGCCGCTGCCGCTGCCGCTGATCATACCGACGTTGAAATTTAGCGTGGCGTCGGTGAGAATCACATAGTCGCCCAGCCAGATCGTGCCGCTGGCCGTTGAGTTGCCCATGCTGCCGCTGAAGCTCTCGGCGTAGACCGTGACCCCGCCGACGGTGAGGCTCTGGCTCGGCTTCGTGGGCGGCGGCGACGGAGGGGTCGCAACCGGTATGCCGACAAAGTCCTTCCCGCTCAGATTCGCGCTCGTGACCACCACGTTGAGTCGGCCAGAGAAAGTGTAGCCGCTCTTGCTCGCAGTAAGCGTATACGTCCCCGACGCGACACCGACTAAGGTAAATGCGCCATCTGCGGCGGTGGTCGTGTTGATGCCGATGTTGGTTGCCACCGTGACCCCGGCGATCCCCGTTCCGGCGCTTGTGGTTACTCTGCCGGAGATGGCGTATGTCGCTGATGGCCCAAGCGGGTCACTCGGCACCGTCGCCTGACCATAATCGTTTAGCCCCCAGCAGCGGAGGGCATTAGTGTTCGTGATTGCGCAGGTGTGCGAATCTCCGGCGCTGACTTGGCTGACCTCCCCCAAGTCGCTCGGCACCGTTGCCTGACCAGTGGTATTCCCGTAGTGGTAGGAATCGGAGTTACTCCCCCAGCAGCGAAGGGCATTAGTGATGGTGACCGCGCAGGTGTGCATATCTCCCGCGCTGACTTGGCTGACCGCCCCCATGTCGCTCGGCACCGTCGCCTGACCATAGTCGTTATACCCCCAGCAGCGGAGGGCATGGGCGCTCGTGACCGCGCAGGTGTGGGCTCCTCCCGCGCTGACCTGGATGACCGCACCCAGGTCGCTCGGCACATCCGTCTGTCCAATGATATTCCCATTGGCATCGGTGTTATACCCCCAGCAGCGGAGGGCATCGGCGCTCGTGATCGCGCAGGTGTGGTAATATCCCGCACTGACCTGGCTGACCGTGCCCAGGTCGCTCGGCACCGTCGCCTGTCCAGTGGTATGCCCGCTGCCATCGGTGTTATACCCCCAGCAGCGGAGGGCATGGGCGCTGGTGATCGCGCAGGTGTGGAACCTTCCTGCGCTGACCTGGCTGACCGGGCCGAGATCGCTCGGCACTGTCGCCTGGCCAGCCCAGTTACTCCCCCAGCAGCGGAGGGCATGGGCGCTTGTGACCGCGCAGGTGTGACCTCCTCTCGCGCTGACCTGACTGACCGTTCCCAGGTCGGTCGGCACCGTCGCATTACCAGAAGTGTTACTCCCCCAACATCGGAGAGCGTTGGCGATGGTGACCGCGCAGGTGTGTATCTCTCCCGCGCTGACCTGGGTGACCGCGCCCAGGTCGCTCGGCACCGTCGCTTGACCATAGTCGTTTAGCCCCCAGCATCGGAGGGCATGGGCACTCGTGACTGCACAGGTGTGCGAATCTCCCGTACTCACCTGGCTGACTGCCCCCAGGTCGCTCGGCACCGTCGCCTGTCCAAGGTCATTCAACCCCCAGCAGCGGAGGACATTGGCGCTCGTGACCGCGCAGGTGTGCGACACACCCGCACTGACCTGGCTGACCGTCCCCAGGTCGCTCGGCACCGTCGCCTGACCATAGTCGTTACGCCCCCAGCAGCGGAGGGCATTAGTGATGGTGACCGCGCAGGTGTACGAATTGTTCGCGCTGACTTGGTTAACCATCCCCAGGTCGCTCGGCACCGTCGCCTGACCAGTGGTATTCCCATTGGCATCGGTGTTACTCCCCCAGCAGCGGAGAGCATGGGCGCTCGTGATCGCGCAGGTGTGGTGGTATCCCGCGCTGACCTGGATGACCGCGCCCAAGTCACTCGGCACCGGTATCTCTCCAGAGAAGTCGCCCCAGCAGCGGAGGGCGTTGGCATGGGTCACTGCACAGGTGTGCGACACACCCGCGCTGACATGGATAACCGCGCCTAGGTCGCTGGGCACCGGCGTTTGACCGTAGTTGGGCGTTTGACCGTAGTTGTTAGACCCCCAGCAGCGGAGGACGTTAGCGTGGGTGACTGCGCAGGTGTACCCATATCCCGTGCTAACCTGGCTGAACGGGCCGAGGTCACTCGGAACCGTTGTCTCTCCAGAGGAGTTATTACCCCAGCAGGAGATTCGGCCATCGCTATTCACCACGCAGGTGTGCGCCTTTCCTGCACTAATCTGCGGTAGCGTTGTCGCTGCAGTGGTGGCGTTGTTTTGCGCAGCACGGGTCAGGGGAGGGAGCGACGTAATCGGGAGTGCGTTCGTGGTCTGTGCTAAGTCAGCAATGGACACCGCAGGCGGTGTGTTATTCAATGCCGCCGCCGTCATCGGTTGCACGGCGGGGGGAACCACAGTGAATAGCAGCGTGCTAAGCAGAATGAAAGCAGCCAATCTGCGGAAGATACGTGGAACCATCATTTACTCCTGAGCATGCTGAGCCTGTACAAACGTCGCTGTCACCAGTCGCCACGAGATCAGCGTGTCGAGTCATGTCAACCTGGTATGTACCTACCTGACGTCAGGAATCTCGGAAAAACCGCGTCAGAATAGGGTTGTTTTGGATTTTCCTGACACGCTCGGCAGCGGGTGTCAGACTCTCCCTGATATTCGGATTACGACAGGCTCATGGCTTCGTGCGCTGCTCACGGGGCGTTGCCGCATCGAGCAGCGCATCAATCCCACGCACCTGATCGAGCGAGGATCGCACCACTCCTATGGATCCACTATCGTCGTACCGACGCCTGATTTCTACCCGATATCGTATGATGTGATGGCCCTGACTCAGAACCGTGGAGGTGCTACGATCTCTTGCTCAAGGCCGGCATTATGCTGTTCAATCAGGGCGATCACCCGCTGTACCTCGGCGGGGTCATCTGGCTGTGGCACGAGGGGTATTTGTCCTTCCAGCAACCCATAGCCGGCAAAGTTACGAAAGAGATCGGCGACATCGTCAGGGACGTAGAATGAGAGTATGGGAATCATTGTTCGGATGCGCCGGAAGATCGCCAGACCGGACCAATCATAGTCGCCGAAGTGGATGGCCCGCACGGGCGGCGGCTGAAGTGCGGCCAACACCCGTAGGGTAGAGTCGGCAATGTTGCCGCCCGTGAAAACGGCGAGGATCGTATTCGTCTGCGGTTGATAGTCCAGCACGACAAAGGACTCCCAATTTTCGACGGTCAGGAGCGTCCAGTACTCAGGCAGATCCAGTTCGCTGATGTGGTTCGTCATTATGCCAACGATGCCGCACCGATGGGTGAGATCGGCCCAGGGTACGGTTGGATCGGGGCTAAACCAGCGCAGGATGAGTGGCTGCGTGTCGTGGGTGGACACACCCGCCTTGCTCTGGCGGGCGCGGGCAATATTTGCGGCGCGGCGACCGGTCACCGGCGCAGCGACCTCATCAGGGTAGGCTCCGGCCACCCAGCGCGTGAGCGCAATCCGGTCACGGACGATCACACGGCGTCGGTTGCCCTGCACCTCAACGGCGATGAGCTGCAGGGCACACAGTTGGTCGAGGGTTTCCGTACCCGCACGATCCACGCGGCTGAAGGCGACTAACCCTTCACGGGCGAGCTGTGCTATCCATGCGGGCGGCTTCATCAGGAACCTCTCGCTCGGTCAAAATGACCTCATTGATCAGCCGACTGCGCTCACCGTTGCGCTGGAGGATGTAGGAGTGCGGGATGTCACTGCGGATCGTCGGGCTGGCAAAGATCGGCAGGAAGTTGTGATCCTCGCAGTAGGCGATAATCTGGCGCACGTTATTGCTAGAGAGACTGCCGACCTCGTCAAGAAAGAAGGGGATGCGGGTGACGGCTCCGCGTCGTGTCCCTCCTTGGAGCAGACGGATAAGCCCGAGGTAGACGACGATCTTGACGCCGATCGCCGTCCCGTTCGACTCGAAACTGTCGATCTCAGTCACTCTGCGCGGCTCCTTGATCTGAGCATAGGTCACGCAGAACTCCAGATCGAACAGGTCGTCTAGGTTCAGCTCTTTCCCGTGGGCGCGTAGCGTGCCGACGAGGTAATTCTCAATCTGCTTCTCGGCATCTTCAAGCGAGAGGCTGCCCGTGAGTGGCGAGAACATGTCGGTCTGGAGTCGGCTTGTCTGCCGAATAGCCTCGACGATCTGGCCCTCCTGAACGTGAAGCTCAATCCGCTCAATGTTGGAGATGCTCACCTGTCGGATGCTGTTATTCAGCTCAGCTACCCGACTACGCACGGCTTCAAACGCTTGGGTGAGCTTATCGAGTTCACCTTTCATTAGCGTCACCAGGTTGGTGTAGCTCTCGCGCAATTGGTCTTCGAGTCGTGTGACCTCATTGGTGAGCATCCGCTTCTCATCAACCCATGCCTTGAAGGGCGTGTCTGGTGCCTCTCGCTCGTAGAGGTCGTCTAGGGGAATGCGTTGAGCATCGAGTGTATCCTTCGCCCCCCGCAGATCGGATCGCTGGTCGCGATGATGTTTATGGCTCTGTTGAAAAAACTCAGGCAGATCAGATTCGGACAGCGTGGCAATATCCTCGGGGCATGCCGCCTGAATCTCGCCAACATCGGTATGTACCTGACGAACGTCCCTCTGCTGCTGTTGAAGCTCGCGCAGGGCCGTCTGGATGTCCACCTGATCGCGCAGGGCCGTCTGGACGCGCTCTGCGAGCGGCTGCTGCTGCGCCTTCAGTTCCTGCTGTTGTTGTCGGCACAGTGCCAACTCACGGGTGATGGCGTCCGCTCCGCCGCTGCGCGCCTCCAGTTCCTCCAGGCGTTGGAATGCGGCGAGGAGTCGGTCAAGCTCGTCGCCCTGGCGGCGCAATCCGCGAATCTGCTGCTGCACCTGCTCGCGGTCGCGGGCGATTGTCAGATCACGCTCGTGATCGGCAATACGATGCTCGCATTCGGTGAGCCGGTCGGCAAGAGGCTCTTCATCGGCGCTGGCGCGATACCAGATAGTGCGTGCGATGGCGAGGCCAAAGCCGTGGAAGACCCCGTCGGCACCGATGTTCTCGCCCGCAGCACGGGCTGCGGCCAGGAGAGCGACGGTGTCAGGAACTGCCTCGGCGAGAGGCAGACTTAGTAGGCGCTCGGAGATCAGGAATCGCACCAGCGCTCGCTGCTCGTCGCTCAGGTCGGCCTCGGCAAGCAGGTGACTCATCGCACGGCTCTCCATCTGGCGACGAATGCGCTCGCATTCCTCCTTGGCGGCACGCAGGCGTCGCTCGATCTGCTCCACGCTCACGGTACCCGCGTGATTGACGTGGGTCTGGAGTTCCTGAGCCTGATAAATGAGCCGATCACGCTCGGCGCGAACTACATCCTGTTGGTGGCCTGCACAGCGCTGGGTCAGATTCTGGAGTTCCTCCTGCATGCGACTCATCTCGCGGTCATAACCTGCCGCTGTCGCAATCATATGTGCCAATTGCTGGCGCTGCGCTTCCAACTCGGCTAACATCGCGCCGATGGAGGCGGCATCTTCGCCCCGATCCCGACGCTGCTCCTCAATCAGGTTCACAAAGCGACTGGCAGCGTGGCCAAGCCGCAGTCGTGCCGTCTGCTCATGGGCGACCGCCTGCTCGTACCGTGTGGCAGCCACAGTCCACTGGTCAATCAGCGGCTTAAAGCGCTGGAGATTATTGATGTGATCACGAATGGTGCGGGTTTCGGCATACTTACGGTCAAAGTCGTGCGCGACATCAATGCGGGTTTTGGCACCAGTACTCTCCACGAGGGCTTTGAAGAATTGGCGGATACCATGGGCGGTGAGCCGATCAAGGCGGAGCAGGTTCTGGAGCAGATGTTGGAGCAAATGAAAGTTGCCGCGCGTCAGGTCAAACAACTGCACATTTGCGTGATCCTCGCTTTTCTCTCCAATGAGTCCCTTCTCGTGATCCTCGACGCGCATAAACAGGTGGAAGCGTCGCTCTGCCAGACGTACCCCAAGGCGCTGCGGCGGCAGAACGTGCTGCTGATCGTCGAGAAAATCCGCGAGGTTGAAGGGGCCATCAAAGGCGAAGACCTGGCGTGAGTCGGCGGTGCCGGTTCCGTAGATTCCCAGGGTACGCTGTGTTCCATGCACTGTCCGCACCGTAAAGAGGATATAGGAACCTTCGGGACGGAAGTAGAAGGCCAACGACTCCGGCGTACTCTTCGAGAAGCGCATCTCGCGCAGATGGGGGAAGTACAGAAATTGGATCAGATCGATCAGGCTGGTCTTGCCGACGTTATTGTCGCCCACAAGGTGAATCGCACGCACATCGGTATTCAGTTCGAGCGAGTCGAACATACCGCTGTTGATCAGCCCGATCTTCAAAATGCTGCTGACCACCTCACGCATTGGGAGCCTCCTCGGCAGCGCGCAGGCGCTGATGGAGTCGCCGGGCCATCGTGAGAATGCGTGCGGCGGGGTCTCGCAGGGTTAGCGTGCGCGTCTCGGAATTGTAGGTCACCAGACCCTTGCGGACGCTGCGTCGCCAGAGATCTTCGAGCGGATCCAGCTCTTTGATGCCGACTTGGGCGAGATATTCACGACCATAGCCGTCGCGTAGCCAGTCGAGGTTCGCCCAGGGGATCGGCATGCGAAAGAGATCCTGGTAGCTCCCACCCCGCTCAAGCCAGAGATCGCCGAGCAAGAAGAGTGCAACGACCACCTGCCGCTCTTCCCCCGTGAGTTCCTTCTGCTCTTTCTGCTCCTTCTCAAGCAACACGACCTCACCGTCGCGCACCAGCAGGAAGCCCACGGCCGCAAGGTGGGCCTGGAACCAGGCGAAGTGTTCATCCAGGATGCGATAGAGCGGGCCAAGGTCGTCGGACGACACATCGGAGGGGCTGAACTGGTAGCCACGCAACAGGCGCTGGCAAATATCAGCGCTGCGGTGGGGTATATCAGCGGGCATAGGAATCCTTCCAACGGACGCCGAAGTCGTGCATATGCAAGGTTTGCTCCGCAAACTGGTAGATAAAGGGCCGATCACGCAGGACAAGGACGACGTTGGGATGCGGGCGGAGCAGCGGCAGAACCATCGCTCGGATCTGCTCCTCCTCCGCATAGCTGGGGAACACCTCTGTCACAAAGGCCGGCCAGCTTGCGACGGTGCCGCTCGTGGCGATGGTGTGCCAGATGCGACTTTCGGTCAGCACGAGGTCTTCCGCGTGGCTGCGCTCAGGCCGGGTGATGCGGATCTCGTGTGGGCGGGGCAGCAGTCGGCAGAGGACAATATCGCCGAAGAATGCCTCCATGCGATCGAGTGGTGCCGCGTGGAATGTGTTGCGCCCGGTGGCGAGGATGGTGGTCGCGCCGATCTCTGTCCAGATGGCATCGAGATGCGCCAGACAGAAGGCTAGGGCGTCCTTGATTGATTTCTCGTCCATCAGCGAGCGGAGCAGCGTGCGGGCGGTGTCAATGATCGCCTTGAAACCCCGGAGCAACTCGTGGTCAATAAAGTGTAAATCGCCGGTCATGCGACGGCGTCGGCTCTCCAGTTCCTGCGATTGGGCAAGCAGTGTATCGTGACGCCCAAGCTCGGTCATGAGGCGGCGCAGTTGTGCAATGCACGGCACATACTCGCCGCTCGGGTCGATCAGTGCGCGCAGTGGATCGATATAGCGGCGCTGAGCGGTTTCGAGAGCCTGGAGGCGTTGCTCAAGCGTGGACTCGCCGCCGGCGCGCTTGATATCGCCGAGCAGCCGCATACAGGCGACGTAATGGTCGAGACCCGCCTCGCGTACCTCGCGCACCAGCCGGTACAGATTGTCAATGGTGTCGAGGATCGTGGTGCGATCCGCGTCGGCGGCGAACAATTCGCGCTGGAGCCGGTCGGTGAGTCCGGCAATCTGAAACATCTGGTCGCGCAGGAAGGTTGCGCTGATCAGCCGACCACGGCGCTCGTAGTAGTTCACCAGCTCAATCACCGCAGGGTTGACCGTGAAGCCCTGGTCGTGTTCGACCAGCAGGATGGCGGCCTGAGCCAGTTCCTCGATGAGTGCATCTTTTTGTGCGGCGGCCACGTCACGGAGTTCCAGGTAGTGGAGCAACTGGGCGCGGCTGAGGACATCGGGGTTGGCGCAGAGCGCGACAATCAGGTCGGTGTGCTTGTGGGCGAGGGCGAGAAAGCGGGCGAAGCGCGGCATACTCACGACGACGTACCTCGCTCCAACGCTGCGTCTCCCTGGGCCTCGGTGAGTTCGATGTAGCCCCGGGTTGATCGAGGGTCGCGGTGGCCGAGGATGCGCTGGACGATCTCAAGACGCTGGCCTTGCTCAATCAATTCGGTGGCGTGGGTGTGGCGCAGATGATGCAGGGTGTAGCGCGGCTTGCCTGCCGTATCCGTTAGTCCAACGCGAGCGCAAACCTGCGCCCACTGGTAGTGCAGCGCGTCGTAGCTGAGGCGAGTGTCCCGGTTTGAGCGACAGAGCGGGGCATAGGCGGGTTCGCCCGTACGTTCGCGGAGCAGCACACGGAGTCCATGCAGACTCTCCGGCGTCGCTGTGGGGTCAAGGACGACGATGCGCTCGGTGCGGTTCTCTAGGTCGCGAACATGCAGCACCTCGCAGTCGGGGGAAAGCGTGATATGACCCAGGTTGAGGGCCAGCACTTCGCCGACGCGCATGCCCGTCTCGCGCAAGATGGTCAGCGCCAGACGTGCCGGCTGAGGGGCAGTGGCAATCGCCCGTTCAACCGCCTGTCGGTCGGTGTCGGCGCGGATTGGACGCGGGATGCGTCGGGTACGCCGGGGGACATCCAGGGTTGCCGTCGGATCGCTGGCACAATACCCCTCGCGCACGGCCCAGGCGCAGAGCGTACGCAGGGCGGACAAGCGTCGGGCGGCGGTGCTGGGCGCAATAGCGCAATCCAGGTAACGGCTCATGGCACCACTGGTTAGTTCGCCCAATGACGCGGGAAGCGCGGCGGCGGCGGCAATAAGATCCTTGCGGTAGGCATGTAACGTGGAAGGTTTGAGCCGCTCTCGGGTATGCGAGTCCCTCAGGAAAGCATCGATAGCCTCGGTAAAGCTGATGACGTTCATCGCTTGTCCCATTCAGTGAATCGTAAGCGGATGACCCATTTCTTCGCTCCCCAGCCAAGTGTGCCCGCAATGGCTCGGAAATGAAGGATAAGACGAATCTGGTTATGTTTGCTCAGTTCAGCTACCTGAATCCCGTTGTCCTATCGGTTGATGGGCATAGTACGTCACGATTGCCAGGAAAATCCACCCCCTCATGCCAGTGTAGCGCCTTCGGCGGACTGCGTCAAGATGGGGAGTGGATGAGTAGGGCAATCGCATCATACGATTTTGTGGAGATATACAATACCTTCGCCAAAACTGACCTCAAACGAAAGCAGTTTCTGTTCCCCATCCTGGATGGCACGCGCCTGTCCCGCGATGTGGCTCGCGTCGCGAGCAGCATCAGTCGTCGTCGTGCGTTGATGGCCTGAGTGGGTTCCAGAGCATGAGCATCACGCGTTGTTGACGACATTCCCGTACTCGTCAGACTTCGTTGGATCGGTATTATACTGTTCCCACCATTCGTAACCCAACGAGGAGTGTCCTATGGAACCCTTGCCCATCGTGACCGACACACCCCTACAGGCACCGATGCCCGCGTGGTCGTACCGCATCCTCAACCCGACCCTGAAGTTCATCCTTCGTTCGCCCCTCCATCGCGTCATGAGCTACGGTGCCATGATCCTCATCTTTGAAGGTCGCAAGACCGGCAATCGCTACGATGTCGTGGTGACCTACACCGAGGAGGGTGGCAAGCTCTACACCTTCTCCAACACCAGATGGAGCAAGAACTTCATCGGCGGTGCACCAGTGGCACTGCGCCTGCGCGGTGATCTGACGCGTGCGACGGCTCTGGTGGTGGACGACGTGGCGCTGATCGGGCGCGTGATCCAGCGCATGGTACACAACCACGGTGAGCGTCTGGTGGCGGGTATGGGACTGATGGGCGTCGGCCCCGACGGTGCCACCTGTCTCCAGATGCCGAAGAACAGTCGACTGGTCGAATTCACCCTGGCGCGCTGAGGTGATCATGGGTGCGGTCGTATAGGGGTAGGGTAAGGATTCGCGACAAACGGGCCATATTGAACATAGGTACGTTTCTTTGCAATGTGGCGCATGCGGTCGTCGCGAATCGCGCCCGAACGGGAAGCCGGACACGGGCAACTGAATGGTCATTCTCGTACGAATCAGGCCCACACGTGGTGAAACAATTCACGGAATGTGGCCCCCAGTGTCACGAATCCTGGTTTAGGGCCGTGTAGCCCGGATAGGCTGCCCACGGCGAACACCGATGGGGCGTGCGCAAGAGCCTGCGGATTGCCGAGCGGCAGCGTGGGGGATGGCCCGTCGGCCAGCAGCCAGAGAATAGTGGCTCTCCGCTTGAAATCCTCCTCCAGACATGCCATAATGCCCAGCGAGCGTAGGGCAATTCCAAACGGAGGTCTGTGATGGCACGACATGAGCTTGCCCCTGATACCCCTCTGCGTGGCGGGATGTTGCTTCCGCGTGACGAGGCGCTGCCGCCGGTGCCCCTTGAACAGACCGCGATTACCGTTGAGGTGGCCGGGCCGCTGGCGGAGACGGTCGTCGCCCAACGCTTCCACAATACGCACCGTGCGCCCCTTGACGCGCTCTATATCTTCCCGCTGCCGCTTGATGCTGCCGTGAGCGAGCTAACGCTTCGCATTGGCGAGCGGATGATGTGTGGCGAGATCCACGCGCGGGCCGAGGCGCAGACGATGTATGAGGAGGCCGCCGCTCGTGGGGCCGGTGCCGCGATCGTCAATCAGCAGCGCCCCAATCTCTTTAGCGTTGATGTGGCGAATCTTCAGCCCGGTGAGATCGTTGAAGTGCGCCTGCGCTTCTTTAGCCAGGTGCCCTTTGATGACGGCTGGTTTACCCTGGCGATTCCTACGGTCGTGCTGCCGCGCTACGTGCCTGCCGACGAACCCGCCACGCCGAGGGATGGCGTGGTGCCGCTGCTGCCTGAAGGTGTCGCCGGTCACACCCTCAGCCTCCAGGTCACCCTTCATCTTGGTCTGCTCGCCGAGGTGGCGTGCGTCGGGCTTGAGCTGGACATCCAGACGGAGCGTGGCCGCTCGGTGGCGACGCTGCGCGACCCGGCGGCGGTGCCTGACCGTGATGTGGTGCTGCGCTATCGGCCTGCGGGCGCAGACTACGCCGCCGCCGCCTTCGCCTACCGCGAGGCGGGGCGTCCAGGGGCGGCCCTGCTGATGCTCACCCCACGTGCGGTGCCCGCGCTTGACGCCGTGTTGCCCCGCGAGTTGCTGTTCGTCTTCGACCGCAGCGGCTCGATGGACGGCGAGAGCATCGCGCAGGCGCGGAATGCCCTGCGGGCCTGTCTGCGGGCACTCAATCCGGGCGACAGCTTCAATATTTTTCCCTTCGACGACCACGTCGAGCAACTTGCGCCCGCGCCCCTGGCCTTCAACCAACAGAGCGTGGACGCCGCCGATGCCTTCATCGCGGCCATTGAGGCCCGTGGCGGCACTGAGATTGTGCCCGCGCTGAGTGCGGCCCTTGACCAGCCCCGTGACCCCCAGCGGCTGCGCGTGATCGTCTTTCTCACCGATGGCGCGGTTGGCAACGAGGATGCCGTGCTGCGCGCCCTCGCCAGTCGACTGAACGAGGCTCGCGTCTTCGCCTTTGGCGTCGGCTCCGCCGTCAACCGCTTTTTGCTTGACCGACTAGCCGCTGTGGGCCGTGGCATCGCCGAGTACATTCTGCCGGGCGAGCCGATTGAGCCGGCGGTGCAGCGCTTCCAACAGCGAGCCTCCTTGCCGCTGGTGCGTGATCTGGCGGTCGCCTGGGGCGGTGCCGCCGTGGCTGATGTGCTCCCCGATCCGCTGCCCGATCTCTATGCAGGCCAGCCGCTGGTGCTGCTGGCCCGCTACACGGGCTCACGCGACCAGCAGGCCACGGTGATCATCAGCGGGCGCACGGCGCGGGGCAGCTTTAGCGAGCGCCTAGAGGTAAGTTTGCCCATCGCCACGCCGGATCGCCACGGGGCGTGGGCGGCGCTGCCGAAGCTGTGGGCGCGGGCGCGGATCGTCGCCCTGGAGGATACGGCCCGCCTTGATCGGGGCCGCGCCGCTGCGCTTGAGGCGGAGGCAAAGGCGCTGGCGTTGGAACATGGGCTGTTGAGTGCCTACACCGCGTTTGTCGCCGTCGAGGAGGTGTCGCCGGAGGGGCAAGGCCAGCGAGCCAAAGCGCGGGTGCTGGTGCCGGTGCATTTGCCCGCCGGGACGCAGCGCGATGCCTTCGAGACGGATCTATTCGCGCCGTCAGGTGTGCGTTTCGCGACTGGCCCCGCGCCAAGGGCCGCAAGCCGGTCGCGCACTGCTGCGCCGAAGTCGGTACCGGGCATGGCCAAGATGTCTTTTAAGAGCGGTCTGGAAGATACGATGGCAGCCCTCTTTGGGTCGCCCTCGCCTGTCACGGAGTCAGCCGCCCCTCACCGGGCAGACGTACCTTCCGCCGAGCGGAGCGCCGCCGCGTTACGCTTCCTGGCCCGTACCCAGAACGTGAGCGGTGCCTGGGCTGATGACGAGCTTGCCACCGTGCTGTCGGTGCTAGCCTTTGCCCGTGCGGGCCACACCGCCCACGCCGGCGGCTTTCGCGCCCAGTTGTCCCGCTCGGTCGCCTGGCTGAAGGCCCGCCCCGCACGCGGCCCCGGCGTCGAGCTGGCCCTGCACGCCCTTGCCGGTGCGTCTCGTGATCTAGACGCCGTGGGGGCGCTGGCCCACGAGGCGATTCGCGCCGCCAAACTCGACCTTTGGGGGCTGGCCCAGGCGCAGCGTCTCGGTGGTGACGCCGATGGCGCGGTGCTGCTGGCTACGGCCAGTCACCTTCGCCCGAGCGCCGAGGTGCTGCGGCTCACCGCTGCCCTGGCGATCTTGTCTGTGTGACGCCGGGCAGATTTCGCGCAAAGCCGCAAAGCCGCAAAGCCGCAAGGCCGCAAGGCGTCATAACCGCGAGATGGGCTACTGAACCCCGAGGCTGGACGAGTATTGCCATTATGGGGTTTAATCCAGCGCGCCCCGAAAGATTGTAGCGACCATACCGCATGCCCATCCTCGGTTGATCTCTGCCCTCGAATCCTGCATGCGTGAGGAGGTCTCCCCCCACGTCTCACTCCAACGCCTTGGTGGGACGTGACGGCCCACCGTGTATATCGCACCAAACTCATTGGTTGTCCACTTTATTGGTATATAGATTTTGTGGATGGGTTCTGTGGTATCGTAAGAACACCCAAAGAGGCCCTGTCGGTCATCCCTTGCCCACCGATGCGGTATCCCACACAAACGGTCGTTTTTCTGAACACCATAGGGCAGGGACTCGCGCCTCGCCCTCACATCGGCAGAAGTACGTGGGGTAGGGTAAGGATTCGCGACAAACGGGCCATATCGAACATAGGTACGTTTTTTACAATGTGGCACATGCGGTTGTCGCGAATCGCGCCCGCCCCGTAGTGTGCCCGTAGTTCCCCGTAGTCCCCCGTA
>JBAXMH010000049.1:0-23398 GCA_037134395.1 Chloroflexales bacterium | reverse complement strand
CTAGACCGGGAGATAGGCGCTCATCACGCCTCTCCCCCCCTAGCCCCCCCGCAAGCGGGGGAACCAATGCGTTGTCCCCCCCGCTTGCGGGGGGGTTAGGGGGGGAAAGCTTGCCATGAGTGTAAAGTAAAGTCGGCCCTTCTGAAACCATGTCTAAGGACGAGAGATAAAAGAAGAGGAGCAGCCGTGGCTGCGAAAACACTTAAAATCAACGGCACCATGATCAGCGCCCGCGAGGGCGAAAGCATCCTGGAAGCCGCACGCGACTCCGGCGTCTCCATCCCAACCCTCTGCCACCTAGACGGGCTCTCGGACGTGGGTGCATGTCGGCTTTGTATTGTTGATATTGGCGGTCGGCTACGTCCCGCCTGCACAACGGCTGTTGCCGAGGGGATGGATATCCAGACCAACACCGAGCAACTGCGGGCCTATCGCCGCCAGATCGTCGAGTTGCTCTTCGCCGAACGCGAACACGTCTGCGCGGTATGCGTGGCCAGCGGGCATTGCGAACTCCAGAATCTGGCCGTCTCGCTGGGTATGGATCATGTGCGCTACGACTACCTCGCGCCCACATGTACGGTGGATATCAGCCACCAACGCTTTGGAATTGACCACAATCGCTGCGTCCTCTGCACGCGCTGTGTACGAGCTTGCGATGAGGTTGAGGGCGTCCATACGTGGGATGTCTCTGGTCGTGGCAGCTCGGCGCGCATCATCAGCGACCTCAACCAGCCCTGGGGCGACGCTGAGAGCTGCACCTCGTGCGGCAAGTGCCTGCTGGCATGCCCAACCGGTGCCCTCTTCCAGCGCGGTTCCACCGTTGCTGAGATGGAACACGCATCCGGCAGGATCGCCGTGATCGTCGAGTCGCGCCGGGTGCGCGGGTAATAGCGAGGTTTCTATGAGCGATACCCCCAAAATCAAACTGGCAACCGTCTGGCTGGGCGGATGCTCGGGCTGCCATATGTCGTTGCTCGATCTGGACGAGTGGCTGATTGACCTGGCCGCTCGCGTGGATCTGGTGTACAGTCCCATCGCCGACATCAAGGTCTTCCCCGAGGGGGTAGATCTGGCCCTCGTCGAGGGTGCTATCGCCAGCGACGAGCATATGGAGATCATCCACACGGTGCGGCGCAACAGCACGCTGCTGGTCTCGCTCGGAGACTGCGCCGTGACCGGGAACGTCACCGCTTTGCGCAACCCGTTGGGCGAGGCGGGGCTGACACTCCAGCAGATCTACGTTGATCACGGCGACCCACGCGGGATCATCCCGGCTGAGCCGGGGATCGTGCCGGTGCTGCTCAATAAGGTCGTGCCCGTACACGCTGTGGTGGCGGTAGACTACTTCCTACCGGGGTGCCCGCCGCCCGCCCCACGCATCCGCGCAATGTTGGAGGCACTGCTCGCTGGCCGGATTCCCACCGCCGAGGGTGCGAAGATGCTGCGATTTGGATAGGGGATTTTTATGAGCCAGCGTATTGTGATTGACCCAGTGACCCGCATTGAGGGCCACGCCAAGATAAGTATTTACCTGGACGATGCGGGTGAGGTGAGCGACGCCCGCTTTCACGTGACCGAATTCCGTGGATTTGAGCGATTCTGCGAGGGGCGGCCTTTCTGGGAGATGCCAGCGATCACGGCGCGTATCTGTGGGATCTGCCCCGTAAGCCACCTGATGGCGTCGGCAAAAGCAGGTGACGGCATCCTGGCCGTGGACATCCCGCCAGCAGCGGAGAAACTGCGCCGCCTGATGAATCTCGCCCAGATTGTCCAGTCTCACGCCCTGAGCTTCTTCCACCTGAGCGCGCCGGATCTGCTGCTCGGATTCGATAGCGACCCGGCCCAACGCAACGTCTTTGGCCTGATCTCCGCCGCCCCCGACCTGGCTCGCAGCGGTATCCGGCTGCGCCAGTTTGGCCAGGAGATCATCGAACATCTCGGCGGGCGCAAGATCCACCCGGCATGGTCGGTGCCGGGCGGCGTGCGGGCGGGCCTGTCGAATGCCTCGCGCATGGCGATCCGCGAGAAACTGCCCGAGGCTTTTTCCACCGCCAGGGGCGCTATCGGCCACTTCAAGACCATGCTCGACAAACATCGTGACGAGGCCGTCAGTTTTGGCTCCTTCGACAGCCTCTTCCTGGGACTCGTCGGCGACGACGGCTTGTGGGAACACTACGGCGGCAAGATGCGCGTGGTGGACTCAACAGGGGTCATTCTGGAGGATCATGTTGAGGCGATGCGCTACCAGGAAGTCATTGGCGAAGCGGTGGAGCCGTGGAGCTATCTGAAATTCCCCTACTACAAGCCACGTGGCTACCCTGACGGCATGTACCGGGTTGGGCCGCTGGCCCGGATCAATGTCTGTCGCTCCTTCGGCACACCGCAGGCCGACGATGAACTGATTGAACTCCGCCAGCGCGGCGGGTCAACGATCAAGGCCAGTTTCCTCTACCACTACGCCCGCTTGGTGGAAATCCTCGGCTCTTTGGAGCGAATTGCCCTTCTGCTCGACGATCCCGACCTGCACTCCAAACGGCTGCGTGCCGACGCCGGCGTGAATCGGCTGGAGTCGGTGGGGGTGAGCGAGGCTCCGCGTGGCACCCTTATTCACCACTACCATGTAGACGAGGACGGCCTGATTACCCGTGTAAACCTGATTATCGCCACCGGACAGAATAATCTAGCCATGAATCGCACCGTGGCCCAGATCGCCCGTCGTTTCGTGCGCGGCCCGAAGATCGCCGAGGGCATGCTCAACCGGGTCGAGGCGGGCATTCGCTGCTTCGATCCCTGCCTAAGCTGCTCGACCCACGCGATGGGCCAAATGCCGCTTGAGGTGAGTTTGTTCGGCTCCGACGGGGCGCTGCTTGATACGATAGCACGATAGCCGATAATACTACAGTTGTAATTTGAATCACCCCCCCTGGCCCCCCCCGCAAGCAGGGGGGATCAATGCATTGTTCCCCCCGCTTGCGGGGGGGCTAGGGGGGGTGATCGGCAGGAGCCTTTCTGTGAAGTATAGTTACAACTGTAGTAATAACCGATAACCGATTGGGAGCAAGCAATGTTTGTACGGCGAGTCCCATCGGCTATCGGCTATCGGCTATCGGCTATCGTCATCGGTTACGGTAGCACCTTGCGCGGCGACGACGCTGCTGGCCCACGGGTGGTGGCGGCAGTGGCCCGCTGGGAACTTCCCGGCCTGCGTGCTATCGCCGTTCACCAGCTTACGCCTGAGTTGGCCGAGCCGCTGTCGCAGGCGGGCATAGCGATCTTTGTGGATGCCCGTGTGGGCGGGGGCGGAGTACGCCTGCGCCCCCTGCGCCCGACCGATAGGCTATCGGCCCTCGACATGCACATTGGCGACCCGGCGGCGCTCCTAGCCCTTGCGCATGCTCTCTATGGTCGTACCCCCCGCGCCTGGCTGATCACCCTTCCCGCCCACAACTTTGAGCTAGGTACATCGCTCTCGCCCCTCACCCGTCGCTCCCTAGCCATCGCCCGGTGGCGCATCCGTACACTCTTAAAGAGGAGCCATCGCCGATCTCGACTTTCCTAACAGCTCTCACCGTAGTAAAATGACGCGACTCTGTAAAGATTTTCCTACCGTTCGTAGCAACAGGAGCATAGACGTATGAAACGATCAAAGAATAGGCCGCTGATCGTGAGCCTACTGGTGGGGACACTGGTAGTGGCAGGGGTGGGGCTAGCGCTCATCCAGACTTCCCAAGGTGCGGCCCAGAGCCAGGGGGCGCTGGTGAAGTACCCAGACTATCCACCCACGCCGACGATTGGCCCCAACCCTACCTTGCCGCCACAACTGGCTGGAGCAAGCGCTATCCTGGCCCAGAGCGACTTTGCGGATGCGAGCGCCCTGCGTAACTGGGAGTTTGTTGATCAGTCTTTTGTCATCGCGGGTGCCGAGGGGCAGTGGGCGGTGAAGGATGGCCGGCTGGCGCAGAACTATGCCGGGCTGACTCACGACCTTTCGACCCAGGAGGTGGCTGCGATTACCGGCGATCCGGCATGGCACGACTATACAGTGCAGGTGAGTTTCTACGATGAGTTTAATGGCACGGCGGGTGTGATGGCGCACTACACCGGGAGCGATCCGACCACGGCGAGCTACTACCGCATCCGGGCGCTGACCAGTACATTCTCGGCGACACCGAAGCTGATACTGGAGCGGGTAGATCAGGGCGTAGCCCGTGCGCTGGTCGAGATCAACGGGCCAGGGTTCACGTCGCGGATCTGGCATACCCTAGGGCTGACGGTGCACGGAGGCAGCCTACAGGCCACCCTGGATGGACAGGTGGTGGCGGAGGCCACTGACAGTGCGCCGCTATCCGCCGGACGGGCAGGCATCTACACCCGCGCCAGCGGCGGCATCCTCTTCGATGACTTTGTTGTCACAACGCCATAACTCGATACCTCTGTATCCTGATGCCTGGAGAAAAAAGTATGCGGCGACTTCCACTCATACTCAGCATGATCTGCGCAATTGTGCTGTCAGCGTGTGTTGTTCCGGCGAGAGCCCAGACCTCGACAACACCGACATTGCTCAAAGAAATGGACGTTGGCGACTCGCAGAATGACAAGTACCCGAATGTTACCGTCTCGGGCCAGACGGTCTATATTGGCGGCGGTGTGAACAACTCCGACGCCTATGTATGGTCGTTTAATGAGCAAGCCACGGACATTGGGCCAGGTTCTAGTATTGGGAAAGCCTTGAGCTCCGTGGCCAAGCCCGATTACGCCACGGTGGCAGTGGCCACCGCACCTGATGGGACGATATACGCGGTCTGGAGCAGTTTTTATGATCGCACGCTCTCGATACGTCACCGTGATAGCAGCGGCGCGTGGGGGGCACGACACATCATTGGGACGGAGGTTGTTAATTCGTACTACTTCTTCCCGAAGGTGGCGGTCAATAGTCTCGGCCAAGTCTTCGTCATCTGGGGAACAGAAAAGAACATTCCGCTGTCTCTCGTAGTCTCCAACGACGAGGGAGTCTCATGGTCGTCGAAATACACGACTTCGGTAGGAATCTATAACCAGAGTACATCGATTGCCGCCGGGCCGAACGGTCAGATCGCGATTGGGTTCACGACTGACAGTCTTGCTCCTGCCATTGCGATCTGGACGGGATCGGGGCTGACCACGGAGCTACTCGGGAGCGCGAAGTCTGGGGCGCAGCCAGGTGTCTCGATTGGGCCAGACGGCAAGATCTACGCGGCTTGGAGAGGTTTCTTGCCCGATGGCACGGCTACAGGCGCCTTCTACGCGGAGCGTCAGGGCGCAAACAATTGGACAACACCGGATCATTTGTTCGATGGCGACGTAAAGAATACGTTCAATGTGGTGGTTGATAGCGCAGGTTCTGTGCATTTGGGCTGGAATGTGGTCATCGATATCCCCCGGTTCTTCTACTCACTGCGGCAAGCAGGGCAGCCAGATTTTAGTAAGGCGATCCCGGCAAATAAGGGACCTATCTATAACTCACATTTTGCCCTCAGCTCAGGCGGTTCCCTTGTCCATGTGGCGCTAGAGAACTTTAGTGGAACACTTCCGTTCATCACCTACGCCCGATTCTCTGGCGCAACCGCTTCATCACCACCACCGACGGCAGCGCCGAAGATCGAGAATGATGCGCAGTCTATTAAAACGCCGACAAGCGTTTCAGTGAGCTTTACTGATGTGACCAACAGCCCAACGGAGATTCGCTGGCGCTGGGGTAGTGCGCCCACCGATACGGAGTACGACTCGGTTGGCACGGCGGGTTGGCAGACATTTTCTCCCACAACCACGTTGACCGTTGCTGTCCCCAGTACGGTGTCGAGTACCACGACATGTCTCCCTGTGCGGCTCTACACGCAGGTGCGGACAGCAACGAAGGTGGCTGGGTTGGTACAGTTTGACGATGTGATTCTCGACTCGAAAGTGACGGCAGCAGTCAGAATCACTAACCCTCACCTGCGGCAGGTTAATCTCAGCCCAGGTAGTGGTGCGCGTGATGGTGATCCTACCTACACCCGTGATCCGCTGGTCTATGTGGAGGCTTACGGAGTCAATGAGTGTAGCGGCCTGAAGGAGTTGACGTTCGCTTCGAGTACACCAATTACGGTGAGTAACAATTTCTACGCGGGTATGATACCCTTCCCTGGAACCTTCGCGACGGGCAGTAATACGGTGACGGTGAGCCTCACCGATAAGGTCGGCAATAGCGAAAACTACACCCAGACTCTGATCTATGACACAACCCCGCCGGTTCTGGATGTCGCCTCGCCCGGAACGGTGAGCGCCACAGCGAACCTGAGCGATACGGTTCTCGCGTCGCTTCAGTTCTCTAACATCACTGTGACGGATACGGGGGGCTATCCGGGCCGGGGATTCTGGGGCGTCTGGTTGGCGAACAGCCGCACGCCGGTGACAAATCCAACCACCGACACTAGCTTAGTCTGGACTCCGGTGGCTGCACCCGGCACGGATAAGTCGTTTACGATCAGCAATTGGAGCTTGGCCACCGGGATACCAACTGCCCAGCGGACTGCGGGGGACTACACGATCTATGCACGCTTCCTTGACGGTGCAGGCAACCCCACCTCAGGTGTCATATCAACGACGCTAAACCTGAGTACGATAACGGAACCGAAGGTTAATCTGCCGTTCGTGAGACGATAAAACCTCTATGATCTCTGAACCAACGGCCCCAGACACGTCCGGGCAAAGCCCTGGTGTCTGGGGCCGCTTGTTGATCGGCCTTGCTGGCCGTATGATCGGGCCGTGGGTGATTTTGGGTATCTTCCTGATCCTTATACCGATCAGTCTGCCCCGTGTAGCCCTGAGCGACGAGGTGCAGTACTACGTCTATCTGCGCTCAGTCTACTTCGATCACGACCTAGATTTTCGCAATGAGTATGTTCACTTCGCTGAGGAGGGCCGTCGCTTCGGCGATGAGGCTGTGGCGAACGCCCTGCTGCGCACCGATGCGGCAAACCCGAATCCCGTCACTGGTCTGCTGCGCAACGTGGCTCCGGTGGGGTCGGCGATCCTGTGGGCACCGGGGTTTGCTCTGGCCGATCTCGGAGTGGTGATCGCCAATACGTTTGGCACTACCATCCCACGGGATGGCTACAGCAGACCCTATATTATCGCCGTCTGCGCAATGTCGGCGCTCTACAGCCTGATCGGACTCCAACTTACCTATCGTCTGGCGCGACGCTACGCGGGCGATTTTGCCGCGACCCTGGCGACCCTGACGGTATTTCTGGCCTCGCCGCTGGTGTTCTATACCTACATCGCCATGCCTTGGTCGCACGCGAATGGATTCTTCCTCTTTGCGCTCTTCCTGACGGTGTGGATGCGTGGGCGAAATCGTGAGCGAGGAGTTGGCACCTGGGTGCTGCTCGGCATCATCGGTGGCCTGATGCTCATGACTCGCGAGCAACTGGGCCTCTTCCTGATCATACCGGGCCTGGAGGCGATGGGGGAGTATGGGAGGAAGCTGCGCGGGAGGGATTGGCTGGGGGCCTGGTGGCTGCTGCTGCGCCATCAGGTATTTCTTGGCACCCTGCTGCTGACGATCACCCCGCAGTTGCTCACCTACCAGATCCTCAACGGACGCCCCGGCCCCGCTTCCACCGTGGCGGGTAAACTCAACTGGGCCAGCCCCCACTTCTTTGACACCTTGATTGACCCGGCCCACGGAGCCTTCCTCTGGAGTCCGGTGCTGGCAATCGGGCTGATTGGCCTGATCTGGCTTGGTCGCCGCGATCTCGCGCTGGCCGGGATGGGGCTGGCTGCCTTCATCGCTCAGACCTACATCAACGGCGCGTTTGGCACCACCTGGCATCTCAGCGGCTCATTTGGCTTTCGGCGACTGATCGAGTGTACGCCGATCATCGTGCTTGGTCTGGCAGCCCTTGTTGAGTACCTGCGCCCACGTATGGGTGTCTGGCCCCTGCTGATCATTGCGCTGCTGCTGATCTACTGGAACGTGGGACTGATCGCCCAGTGGACAATCATTCGTAAGGCGGAGGGATTTCGCCTCGGGCTGATCTGGGATCGCATGCTCTACTACCAATTTGTTGAGGTACCCGGACAGGTACTCGCGAAGATCCACGACCTGCTCTTTAACCGCTGCAAGCTGACGACGAACCAGACGTGTTAGGGAACATGGTCTATGAAGGCTACCGACGACTGAAGTCGCGGCGCGGGGGCCGATGGCCGACCGACCGCCTACGCGGTCGGTTCCGGCGTCGGTGCAGGCCGACGCCCAGCCGTAGGCTCCACAGGCGCGACTTCAGTCGCCAGCCAGAGGTTTGTATCAGCCCCCCGCTAGCACGCCGCACGCCACCATTCCTACCTGATGGTACAATTGGAAGGCGGAGGCAGATCAACATCAGGAAAACAATGTGAGCCAATTTCTTATTCGGACGCTTGCCGCGCTTGTGGTGGTCGTCATACTGATGGTGCAGGCCAGCCGGGTGCCTACTCATTCATCGCGTCGCCGCGCCTTCGGCCTGGGGGCAGCGGCCTTCGTCATGTTCGCTATTGGCAACGGCCTGTCTGCCTTTGGCCTGGGCGGGCAGGCAAACATGGTTACGAGCATGATCGGGGCGATGCTGATCGGAATCAGTCTGCTGACACTGACGCGGGCCTACCAGGGTGGCGAGATGAATGACAAAATGCGCCGCGCCCGCGAGATGGTGGCGGAGGAGCGGATACGTACGCAGGAGAGGCTGCGCCGAAAACACGAGGAGGAGCGATGACCAGCACGGATCTGAACCAGATTGGCCAACAGGCCAAGGCGGCAGCGCGACATCTGGCCCGCTTGGGCCGGGCCGAGAAGGATTCCGCCCTCCTGGCAATTGCCGCTGCGCTGGCCGAGCATCAGGACGAGATCCTGGCTGCTAACGCCGAGGATGTGGCCGCCGCACGTGCCGCCGATACCAGCCCCGCCCTGATTGACCGCATGCTGCTGACTCCGGCGAGGCTGGCAGCGATCACCGCTGATACGCGCAATGTCGCGAACTTGCCCGACCCGGTGGGCGAGGTATTTGATGCAGCCGAACTGCCAAACGGTTTGCGCCTGCACAAGCGGCGCACGCCTATCGGTGTTATCGGCGTGATCTACGAGGCCCGGCCCAATGTCACGGTGGATATTGCGGCTCTCTGCGTGAAGACGGGCAACGCCACCATCCTGCGTGGTGGCCGCGACATTGCCCGCAGCGTGGCCGCGATCACTGCCGCCATCGGCGCGGCCCTCCAGTCGCAGGGATTGCCCGCCGATGCGGTGCAGAGCATCACCGACCCTGACCGCGATCTGGTGCGCGGGCTGCTGCGCCTGGATCGTTATGTTGATATGATCATCCCGCGTGGCGGTAGCAGCCTACATCGTTTTTGCCTAGAGACCGCCACCATCCCGGTGATTACTGGGGGCATGGGGGTTTGCCACATCTACGCCGACGCCACGGCGAACCTGGCCAAGGCGGTGCCGCTCATCCATAACGCGAAGGTGCAGCGCCCGAGCGTCTGCAACACCCTCGACACCCTGCTGGTGCAGCGCGAGGTAGCCCCAGCCCTGCTACCGATGGTCGCCGCATCGCTCTGCGCATCCGGGGTTGAGCTACGCTGTGATGCGGAAGCGCTTGGTATTCTGGCCGACGCGCCGGGAGCCGCTGGCTGGCGGATTGTGTTGGCCAGGCCGGAGGATTTTGGCACCGAGTTTATGGCCCTGATCTTGTCGGTGCGCGTGGTGGACGGACTCGATCAGGCGCTCGACCACATTGCAGAATACGGCACTCACAGTGACGCCATCCTCACCGAGGACGCGGCAGCAGCCGAGCGTTTTGTGCGCGAGGTAGACAGCGCGGCGGTGTTTGTGAACGCCTCAACCCGATTCAATGACGGGGCACAGTTCGGCCTGGGGGCGGAAGTTGCCGTCAGCACCCAGAAATTGCACGCACGTGGGCCAATGGGTCTGAGGGAACTAACGACGTATCACTGGGTGGCTGTAGGCGATTATAGCATCCGAGCGTAGATCTTTTCACGATGACAAGGTATCAGGTATCAGGTATCAGGTGTCAGCGTGACAGTTCGTCGTAGCGGCTTCAGCCGCTTGGCGCTGAAGCGCCCACTACGAACTGTAAGGGAAGCGGGAATTTTTAATCGTCCCATCGCGATCACCATGTCACCCTGAGCGAAGCGAAGGGTCTGTCAGGAAGCCGGGAAAGATGCTTCGCTACGCTCAGCATGACAGGTACCGGGATGCTTAAAAGTTTCCACGTCTCCTAAACTTGACACCTGACACCTGACACCTTCGTCTAGTGCCAAAAAACGCATGCCAGAAACTTCTCACCTGAAACTTGCCCACCTTTACCCTGCCGAGATGAATTGCTACGGTGATCGTGGCAATGTGATCGCCCTGCGCCAGCGCTGCCGGTGGCGCGGGATTGAGCTGGAGGTGACTCCGGTGGAGCCAGGGGATGAGGTGGAGTGGGCCGGGTTTGACCTGGCCTTCTTCGGCGGCGGGCAGGACAGCGGGCAGGCGCTGATTGCCCGCGATCTGTTGGAGCGCCGGGGGCCGGGGCTGCGCGCCGCGATTGACGATGGGCTGGTGCTGCTGGCGATCTGCGGCGGCTACCAACTCCTGGGCTACTCCTTCCTCACCCACAGTGGCGAACGACTGCCCGGCCTGGGTGCCCTCGATGTCCACACCGTTGGCGGGAGCCAGCGCCTGATTGGCAACAGTGTGGTGGAAGCCGATCTTGCGACGACCGACGCCGCGCAGAGTGATGACTGGCCATCAGTTGTCAGGCTCGTGGGCTTCGAGAACCACAGCGGACGCACCTACCACGGGACGGGGGTGCGCAGCCTGGGGCGCGTCCTCGCGGGCCACGGCGACAATGGCGAAGATGGCCGGGGCGGCGCGATCTACCGCAACACCATCGGCTGCTACCTACACGGCTCGCTGCTGCCAAAAAACCCTCAGCTCACTGATCACCTGATTCGTCTGGCTATGCACCGCCGCTACGGCCCCCATACGGCCATCGCCCCGCTTGACGCCGCCCTGGAGCTACGTGCCCAGGAGACGATGACAAGCCGATTGTTACAAGTACACTAATATGAACACACACCCGCAGATCCAGATCATCGCCGCGCCCGGTATCGCCGATCCAACCCCCGATGAGGTTGCCGCCGCCATTGCGGCCATTGTGAGCGTCACGCCCACATATCACAGTGATGCCCAGGTTGATACGTCCGAGGAGGACACGAGCTGGCACAGCACCGCAAAGCTTGTCTCCCAAGGGATTGTACCGGGCCGCACGCCCGCAAAGCCGAACTGGGGCCGCATCGAGCGCATCCGCCGGGCGGGCAAGGGTGGCAGCGGCATTACTGGATTGTAGGCATGAAGACACACTACCGAGCTTACCTTGAGCTGCCCGCGCCCCGTGCGCAGGTGACAGATCTGCTGAACAATCCGACGTTGTGGTCCGATCTGCCGGGTGGCTGGGAGGTATCTGGCACGTTCTGGCGTCACAGCGAGGATCTCTACCGGGTGGATATGCGGGCCGACGGGGCCGAGGAATCGCTGTACTGGGAGGTATCACCGGCTACAGGGCAAGGTCCACGGGCCAGTCTGTCAGTCACCCTGCACGACGCGATCATCGCCACGCACCTTGAACTGAAGATTGTGGTTGATAGTCCGGGCCTGGCATGGCCCTGGCGACAATGGCAGATCTCTAACGCCTTACGTAAGCGGGTGGCGACCTGCCGTGACTCCCTGGAGACCGTCCTGCGCAGGCGGCAGACATCGGTGTCTGTGCCGATGATGGCGACGGCTGTCGCCGGTGCCATTGAGGACGAGGATACGGATGATGAACCGCTGCTCTTTGCCAGCAACGCCACACCGCCGCAGGCCGTACTGATCGCGAAGCTTCGGGAACGCTACCCGCAGACCGTCGCGCATTTTCTGGCAATGGGCGCGATTGACCATCTGGAGCGAGTTTCTCGGCTGGAGGTCGGCTGGGGCCAGATTATGCGTGACGCCTACGATCCGCAGGTTCATCAGGTTGTTGCTGCTGGTGAACAACCTGCTGAGTTGGGCGGGGTTGCGTTTGGCGAAGGATCGAGCATCCCGAAGACGGCGCACTTCGATCTGATCTACGCGGGTGGCGGGCTGGGCCTGCTCCACGCGGCGGTGATGGCGATGTGCTACGGGCGCCGGGTGATGGTCTTTGACCGCAGTGAGGTTGGCTGTGCGCACCGCGAGTGGAACATCAGTCGGGCAGAACTGGCGCTCCTGGTCGAGACGGGCGTCGTGAGCTGGGATGAACTGGACGCGGTGGTGATGCGCGAGTACCGCGACGGGCTGGTGCGCTTCCATAGCTGGTCGCACAGCGATGTACCCTCCACCGACCTGTGGCTGCCGGAGGTGCTGAATGTGGCCCTGGACGCGGGGGCGCTGCTGCGCCTGATGCGGCGCAAGCTGGAGCAGGCGGGCGGAACCATCCTCAACGAGCGAATCTTCCGCACCGTGCGCGCCCACACCGACAGCACCCAGGGTGTCGAGGTGGAACTGCTCGGCCTCGACGGTGCTGCGGAATACTACCACGCCCGGCTGCTGCTGGACGGGATGGGCAGCACCTCGCCCCTGGCCCTGCTGCGCCACGCCGGGCGGCCCTTCGCCGGGGTCTGCCCCACCGTCGGCACGGTGGCCCGTGGCTTTATCCAGGGCGACGGCCCCCAGGAGTACGACCCGACCCTGGGCGACATCCTGGTGAGCATCTGTGACTCGCAGGATGGCGAGCAGATGATGTGGGAGGGATTTCCTGGCCGGGGCGACGAACTAACAGTCTATTTCTTCTACTACTCGGCCATCCATCGCAACAGCACACGGGAATACTCGATGTTCGACCTGTTCGAGCAATACTTCACCCTGTTGCCAACCTACAAGCGCGCCGGGCCGGACTTCCACCACATCAAGCCGGTCTACGGTTACATCCCGGCCCGCCATAGCCTACGTCCCGTGGAAGCTCCCCTGCTGCGTGGCGTCCTGCCCGTGGGTGACTCAGCCGCTCAGCAGAGTCCGCTCACCTTCTGCGGGTTTGGCTCGCATGTGCGCAACCTATCCCGCACCACCGGCCTGCTCGATTATGCCCTGCGCCATAACCTGCTCGACCCGCAGCAGCTCGCGCCGATCAACGCTTTCCAGTCCAACGTCTCGCTGAACTGGATCTTTAGCCGCTTTATGGAGCCGTGGAACCATGCCGATGATGTGAATCGGCTCCAGAACATTTTCATGCGCGTCCTGCACGATATGGGCGTGGCGAAGGCGACTCGCTTCTTCCAGGATCGTATGCGCTGGGTAGATTATCACCCGATGCTGCTGGGCATGCTCTGGTACAACCCAGGTATTCTGCTGGCCGCATGGAAGGTGCTTGGGGTCAAGGGGATCACCCAGTGGATGGGGGATTACGTGCGCTTTAGCCAATCCGCCGCCATCGCCGCGCTGGCCCGCGTCGCCGGACAGAGCGTTGAGCAGGTGCTTGTTGGCGGCACCGAGCGGTTCGCCCCGGCTCTCGGGCTGCGCCTGCGCGCACGCTACGCCGAATGGCGAGCTATGGGCTGGATGTGACGGCTACCGCCCGAGAAACTTTTCTTATGTTACAAAAAAGTGCCAGCGAAGCTGGCACTTTTTTGTAACATAATTCCGCAACCCCCACCTACTGGGTGATCACCCAGCTTTTCCACTCGGACTCAAGCTGATCGAGCGGCTTGCCGTAGACCCCCTGGTAGTCGGCGGATCCAGGCTCAGAGTTGCCACTGACGTAGAGGACGTCAAATCGTTCGCGGCCATAAACCTTGATCAGGAACTCGACAAAGCTGCCCCACTCGTAGTAGAGCGTGTTCATGTCGCCCACGGGACGACCGACGTAGCTAGAGGCGAGGGGCAGGGTGCTGCCTGCGGCCACCCACGGGCGCACGAAGGCGGCGAAGCTGGGCTGGCCGCTGAGCCAATAATCGCCAGCTCCCCAGGTAGCCACCCCTTCTAGCAAGATCAGGTCGGCCTGAAGGTGCCGGTCGCCATAGCGATCTTGGGCCAACTGATGCACAAACTCGTGGGCCAGGATATTCACCGCCCGGACACGGGGCAGGTCGGGGCACGTGTAGACTTGTACCGTGCGCTCGGTGGTGTAGGCGACGCCGTGGATGCCGCAGCCCGGCTCCATGCTCAGGGAAGCGGTGATCCGCCCGGTCGGCCTGCTGCCGAAGCGCTGGCTGACGTAGGCCAGGGCGTGCCCGAGGTCGGTGGCCAGGGCGTCCTTCTCGCTCGCTGGGAAGAGGCCATCGGCGCTGATAATGGTAAGCGCGTTGTCGGGGATAGGCTCACCTGAGAGGGGCACAGGTGTGGCGAGGGTATGAAACGCCGACGGCGAGACGATCTGTGCAGGGGCCGACGGGACGTGTAGCCAGAGCATCAGGATCAGCAGCACGGCCAGCAGAATCGGCCCGATAGCGGTGCGTGAGATGTGCGGAAGAGGAGGAATCATCGAGTTTCCACACTATAGCTAGCGGCCTCACTGGTATGCAGGGTTGTCGCCAGTACCATCAGCACGCCACGCTCACCAGTGGCCAGATGGGCTGTCGCCCGTCCGTCTGCGCCCACCGCCAGCGGCTCTACCCGTACCTTCCCGTCAGCCGCCGTGATCACCAAACGCAGATCCCAGCGCTGGGAGAGATCGCCGTCCACGCGCACAAATCCCGCCGCCTGCCAATCACCTGTCCCGCTCTCTACATCGTCGCGGAAACCAAGTTCCGGGATGGCAATGTTATCAATCAGCATACCAGGATCGCTCAGGCCCTGATCGTCGATCTGCCAGAAGCGCAGCAACACCTGGCTGCCCGCATAGTCGCTCAGATCCATCCGCTCGCTTACCCAGCGCCCGCGCTGCCCGCTATCCTGGTTGCCGTCGGGCACGCCGCTCACTCCGGTGATGCCGTTGCCATAGTTCACACCCTGCGGATCGTCGGTGGTGGTCAGGCTGCCGGGAAGACTCACCCATGTCTTACCGCCGTCGGTTGAAACCGTGACGAAGGCGTAGTCGTAGACACGCTCCATCTCGTACCATGTATCGAAGCTCAAACTGGCTGCCTTCAGTCCCCGCAGATCAACGGCGCGGGTAAGGGTGGCTAGGCTGTTATCACCACGACCGCTCCACCAGGCGTAGCGGCCACGCGGCAACTCGGCAGCCAGGCGCACGCGGGTATCGCCGCGAAATTCCAGGTTGGTAGTGCCTACGGGTAGCGCCAGGTAATCGGGGGCAAACGGCACGATGGTACCGTTGATCTGGCCCGAGGCGATCGCCTTCGGCTCAACCTTCATCGGCAGCAGGTTAGGTAGCTTCGTGCCGGTATTATACGTGTAGCGCCCGTCACCCACAGCGGGGTCGTCAACCAGGTTAGCCACCGACCAGTCGGCAATAAGCTGGCCGAAGCTGGTAATATCGGGGCGGGACTGACTGGCCAGAGCGACGAAGGCCGCTACGTTATCACCAGCACTGGCGCGGATCAGCGTGCGCAGGTGCGCGTCCCCCCCGTACTGGGTGTAGAGGTAGCGTAGGAAGAGATGCGCCGCGCCGTAGTGCTTCGCCACCTCTCCCGGCGCACCGCCCCAGCTATTCAACTGCGTATTGAGAGTGTACAGGTAGTTGGTGATAAAGCTATCATCCACATAGCCGTTCAGATCCTCGGACAATTGCGAACACCCCTCGTTGAACCAGAGCGCCGAGCCCGACTGCTGGTTCTCGTGGATCATGTGCTGAAACTCGTGGGCCAGCACCTGGAGGTAGCGGTTGTCGCCAAAGACGAGTCTATCGGCATTCATAAAGAACATATCACGCTCGTTGCTAAAGCGGTTCACCTTGGTGGGCAACGAGTCTTGCGATGAATAATAGCCGAGCAGGTTACCGTTGGGATCGTGGGCATTGAGGATGCTGAGCCGGTTATCGCCATCAACGCCGGGTTGCACCTCAGCGCCAAAGATCGCACGGGTGCGCGGGTAGATCTCCTGCTCAAAGATCGTGGCAGCGCGCTCAAGGTCGGCCTGCCGGTACACGAGATCCTGCTCGACATACATCAGCACCACTGGGCCAATATAGCGCAGCACGGCCTTGACGTTATACTGGCGGTTGGTGTCGAAATCAACAACCCAGAAGCTGCGCACGTCGCCAACCTGCACGTCTAGCGGTGTGGTGCGGGCCACACTCGGGCATGCGCCAGGGTCAGGGCGACAGGTGCCAAGCTCGCGGGCCAGCGCCACCTGATCGCGAATCAGCCGTGGCGATGCCTCAATCGCGGCGAGATCGGCGTCATCCGCGACACCGGCGGCGCGTGGCGTGGCCGTAGGCGTATGTGTCGGGGGCACGGGTGTCGCGCTGCGTGTCGGGGCAACCTGCGTCGGCGCAGCAACGTTTGCCGCCACAGGGGAAGGCGACGGATTGGCGACAGTGGGGGCGCATGCAGCAAGCAACAGCGCAAGCGGCAGCAGAAGGGCGGCGCACTTATAGAATAGCCCGTAAAACCCAGGAGCTTCAGCCCTGGGATATAAGGGCTTCACCCGCTTTAGCGGCTTTAGCTGTAGCTTCGGTATATGGCTTCCTAGTGAGGTAAAACGCTTGCAACAGAACGAATAATCTGATATACTACAGCCATGACACGAACGATCCAGACAACCTATCGCTATCGCCTTAACCCCACGGTTGTGCAAGAAACCTTGCTCAACCAGTTTGCGGGGGCGCGGCGCTGGGTGTGGAATTGGGCGTTGGATCGCAAAATGGCGCACTATCGGCAGACGGGCACAACGCTTTCCTATCACGATCTCGCGGGCGAGCTGACTCACCTGAAACAGCAGCCGGAAACGGCGTGGCTGCGCGAGATGGATTCGCAGTCGTTGCAGCAGGCGCTGCGGGATCTCGATAGCGCGTACCAACATTTCTTTCGCCGGGTGACGCGGGGCGAGAAGCACAAGGGCTTCCCGAAATTCAAATCGCGGAAGACGGATACGCCCCGCTTTCGCATCCCGCAGCGGGTGGTACTGCACGCCGAGGCCGTGGCGGTGCCGAAGATCGGCATGATCCGTGCGGTCGTGCATCGCCCGCTGGAGGGCGTCACCAAGGGCGCGACGTTCACGCGGGAGCCGAATGGGCATTGGTTCGTGAGCATTGTCACCGAGCAGCAGGCCGCTTCGCGCACCGAGCGTCCGGTACAGACTCACGTCGGCGTGGATGTCGGGTTGAAGTCGCTGGCGGTGTACTCGACCGGCGAGACGATTGCGAACCCGCGCTGGTATCGCACGCAGAGCCGGAAGGTGCGCCGTGCGCAGCAGGCGCTCAGCCGCAAGTTGCGGGGCAGCCACAACCGGGGCAAGGCGCGAGTCGTCGTGGCCCGGCTGCACCAGAAGATCAGGAACCAGCGCAGCGACTTCTTGCACAAGCTGAGTACGAATCTGGTACGACACTACGACCTGGTTTCGATAGAGGATCTGAGCGTTCGCGGCCTTGCGAAAACCAAGCTGGCCAAGAGCGTTCTGGATGCGGGATGGGGCATGTTCCGGGCGATGCGGGAATACAAGGCCGACCGGAACGATAGCCATGTGGTTGCAATCGGGCGCTTCTTTGCCTCGACGAAGATGTGCGGCGCGTGCGGCTGGGAACACGATATCACCCTCGCCATGCGCGAGTGGGATTGTCTCAATCCTGAGTGCGGCGTGCATCACGACCGCGATCTGAACGCGGCACGAAACATCGACCAAGAGGGCATGCGCCTGTTTAAGCTGAGGGTCGCGGCGGGAGACGCCGAGACACAAAACGCCTGTGGAGACTCGGTAAGCCCAACCGTCGTGGTTGGCGCGGGTTGATGAAGCAGGAAGCCCAAGAGCTTTAGCCTTGGATATTTCACTCATGCACCTATTGTACCGTGTTATGCTCCAGACGTACCCGTAAGACAAGGTTCGCAGATACTTTACAGTTCCCCCCCCTAGCCCCCCCGCAAGCGGGGGGGAACAACGCGTTGGTTCCCCCCGCTTGCGGGGGGCTAGGGGGGTAGAGCGTGTCAAGAGTGTAAAGTCTGCAATCTGCAATCTGCCTCACGTCCGCTTCGTGCGCGGCTGCCACTCGCTCAGCAGGACGCGGGCCTGATCATTGCTGAGGTCACTGCTGGGCACACCGAATCGCTCGGTCGTCTCGGCGTCCAGATCAAGGGCGCGGGTTTGGGCGATGTGGGCCAGGGCGTGGAGTTGCTTCTCGCTGGCGGGCTGGGCCGGGCCAGATGACGGTTCGGCGACGGCCCGGGATCGGCCTTGGTCGGCGCTATAGCGCGGGCGCTCCTCAGCAATCTTCTTCAAGCTGTTGATAAATCCCGACGCCTGGCCCTTGGTCATCGTCACCAAATCAACGCTCTGATCTCCGGCGTAGCTGGCCAGTTGCTCGTTCGTCCAGCTCAGATCATCCTGGATCACGGCGATATAGTTGCGCTGCTTGTCGCTCGCCGGGGCGTCCGGGTCGCGCACCGTGATCGGCGTCGCATAGCTCTGGGTCTCCCGCACTGTGGCGATTTGCTGGGCCACAGACTCACGCTGGGCCTCGTAGATCCTCCAGCCAAGATCGACGGCCTGCTGTACATCCTCGTCGCTGGCATCCAGCGGCAGCGAAATCGTTTCCTCAAGGGTGATGAAGTCCTCGCCAAGGCGGACGGCGGCGCGATAGGTGCGGGTGATACTGCGCTCGCTCGGGGTTGGGGAAGCCATTTTCTCCACCTCCTGTATCTGGGGCGTCAAAGATGCTCCCTGTCAGCATAGCACATTAGTTTCTTTTACGCAAGATACCAAAGCCGTCACAATCTCAACCGCCTCCAGTTTCACCCCCAAGGTTCTGCCGTCGGGGCTGGCTTTATCGTAGTCACGCGGGGTAAAAGTGGAACTGCGTAGCCCGACAACCACATGCGTGTTGGGGAGCCGGACAGGCAGCGCCAGAACATACACACCGCTATCCGCGCTGATCAGGATGGTTCCCGCATCGCGTCCATCAAGCGTGACGCTCAGCTCCGTCGCACTGCCATCTGGTCGCCCAGATGCCGCGTGCAGGCGCACGGTTGTCGCGCCGGGCGGGAGAGTCAGGCGCACCTCGGCGTCCCCCGTCGTCCAGCGAAAGCCACCCTCGCCCGCCCGCAGGCTATGGAACCCCCGGATAAACCCCAGGTCAAGACCATCGCCCAGCGCCAGCCGGGTCGGCGGATCGCTCGTCAATCGCGTCCAGGTCCACGATTGAAGATCCTCACGCGAGCTCGTCTCATAGGCCAGATCGGTGCGAGCGGCGTCAAGATGTCCCTGGCGGCGCAACAGATCGCCGCGCAGCAGGTGGGCATAAGGGTGCGCGGGCAGCGCCCGCACAGCGGCATCAAGCTGGCTCGCGGCGGCAGCATGATCCCCAGCTAGCAGATCGGCGCGGGCCAGAGCCACCCGCGCCAGGGCCGAGCCATCGTCCCGCGCCAGCGCCGCCAGCGCCGCCTGCCGCGCCGTCGCCGGGTCGTGCTGGCCCAGGGCCACCTCAGCCCGCCCCAGATCCCAATGCTTCCAACCTAGCCTCCACGCCAGGGCCGGGTAGTTCATGTGCAGCAGGGTCAGGGTAAGGCAGGCAACTAACGTGAACATAGCCGATAGCCGATAGCCGATAGCCGATAGCCGATAGCCGATAGCCGATAGCCGATAGTACGACAGTTGCAGTTTGGATCACCCCCCCTAACCCCCCCGCAAGCGGGGGGGGAACAATGCATTGGTTCCCCCCCGCTTGCGGGGGGGCTAGGGGGGGTGATCGGCGGGAGCCTTTCTGCAAAGATAGTTACAACGGTCGTAATAGCCGATAGCCAGGTGTTAGCAGCTCTTTTCATCGGGTGTTGTGCGCGAATCGCATGGCTGTCTGGCACAATTGCCGCGAGAACTCGACCCCTGACCCCTGACCCCTGACCCCTGACCCCTGACCCCACCCCGGCCAGCACCAGCCCCGCATACGGCAGCAGGGCCGGGTAGAGCGGCAGACGGTAGCGCAACTCCACATGGAAAATTAGCGTCGTCAGAGCCACATACAGCGCCCAGGGCAGGACTAGCCATGTGGCAGGTGGCAGGTGGTAGGTGGCAGGTGGCAGGGAAGTATCATTTTGGTTTGTATTTTCATCCCCGCGTTCGGTATTTGCGACCCCCGACCCCCGACCCCCGACCCCCGACCCCCGCGCCAACCCCCAACCCCCGGCCAGCAGCATCAGCAGCCAGACCCCGTCGCCGAGCAGCAGCCGGGCCGCAACCTCAGGCGGCGACACCCAGATCGCCGGGCGGGCCAGCAGATCATCACTAAACTCCAGGGCGAAGAGTTTTTTCAGCTCGCCCCACGCCTTCGCCGCAAAGCGGGCAGGATCCGCCGAGATCACCGCAAGTCCCTGCTGCGTCGCCAGACGCTGACGGGCCAGCCGGTCGTCGCTGAGAGCGTAGAGCTGGGCCTTCACCGATTCACGCCCAGCCGGGTCGTTATCCAGCCAAAGATTCTCCGCGCCCGTGGTGTCAATCAGAATCAGTCCGCCGTAGGTTGTATAGTTGCGCACTGTCCAGGGCAGAACGACCAGGAGGGTTGCCAGTGCAAAGGCCAGCGGGAGGATCAATCCCATCCTTTTTGCCCTCACCCCCCAGCCCCCTCTCCCGTTCCGGGAGAGGGGGAGCTGAACGCGCTCTGACGCAGAATCCCCCCTCTCCCCCGGTGGGAGAGGGGCAGGGGGTGAGGGGGTACGGTTGGCACGGAATCGGTTTTTGGGAAGAGCGAATCCCTCCCTAAACAGCAGCCACAGCGCGCCCAGCGGCAGCAGCGGCAGGGCCACCGAGCGCAGCAGGCAGAGCGCACCGATGATCAGCCCGGCCAGGATTGTCTCGGCCAGCCCTTGGGTGCGGGCGGCACGCAGCAACAGCCAGAGGGCGGTCGTCAGGCCGAACAGGAAGAGCGCCTCGGTCAGCAGCTCACTGGCGTTGGCCGCCAGGGTGTAGCTCAGAGCGCAGAGCAGCGCCGCCAGCAGCGCCGGGGTACGCCGGTCGGATCGCCATGTCACCTCGCGGGTCAGCAGATACACCAAGGGCACCGTCGCCGCGCTGATCAGTGCCTGCACCAGCCGCAGATTCTGCACCAGCGAGTCGACCAGATAGATACACCCGGCCAGAAAGAGTGGGTAAAGCGGTGGGCGCATGAGGCGCAGTTCACCATACTGGTGATCGCGCACCAGCCTGATTGCCTGCGCCAAATATTCGCGCTCATCGCCACCGAGCGCGTAAAACTCGTGCCAGCGCCATGCCAACAGCCGCAGGATGAGTCCCAGAGCGATAATTATTATGAGCGATATTCGCTTAGACATATTCATGAGGACATGATTCAGAACAGCTTTACCGTGTGCGCCGTTCATCGTGGGTGATTCAGCGGCAAGCGGCTGAAGCCGCCACTACGAACTGTCACGCTGAAACCTGGCACCTGAAACCTTGTCGAGCGACAAAAGAGAGAGCGTCTTCCCCTATCGCCCCCGTACCTCCGCCCAATCGAGCTGGTAGGCGAGTCGGCGCAACTGGCCCACCTGCGGCCCCTGCTGGCGCACCAGATCAAGGGCGTCGGGCACAAAAGTGGCGCTGCTATGCAGAGTGACGGTTAGGTTGGTTCCGACGGGATGGGCAGGCAGATCCAGACACACCTGACTCAGCTCACGGGTCAGGGCGACGGTACCCACCGACACAGAATCCAGGGCGACCGCAAGTGTGGGCAGGGCCAGGTCCTGCGGCCAGCCCAGGCCAGACACGCTTAGGCAGAGCTGCTGCAGGTTGCCGCTGGCCGCGTGGGGAAAGCGCAGGGCCGAGTCGCCAGTGGCCCAGCGCACCGTCGCCCTCAAGTCGGCATCGTAACGGCCCAGGTAAAATCCACGGATATAGCCCAGATCATTGTCATCGGCACTATCAATCCGGTTGCCGCGTAGGGGCGGGGGATGCAACCACTGCCAGGCCCACTCCACCGGGTTCTGATCATCCACCTGCGATGGATTCAACTCACGTCGGGCGGCGTCCAGATCGCCGAGTTGGCGGAACAACTCACCCGCGATCAGGCTGCGCTGCCAGTCCTCCAGCGGCTGTACTGGCCCACTGGCCAGACGGTCAAGACCCGCAGCCGGGCGGCCCTCCAGACCATCGAGCAGCGGTGCCCCCACAGCGGCGGCGTAGTCTAGCAGAGCGGGCGCGACCATCGCCTCGTGGGCGGCCGCAACATCCCCGGCCCCCAGGGTGCTGGCGAGGTGTTGCTCGGCCAGGTAGCCGGGGCGAGCAATCAGGGCGAGTCGTGTGCTTTCCAGGCTCGACGGGTACGGCCCCAGGTAGGAGGCCCAGCGTGCAGGGGCACCAGGCGCACGTGGCTCCAGGTAGGCGTAGGGCGTCGCTGCCACCAACAGGAGCAGGCCAGCCAGCGTGACGCAGGCCGCGCCATAGCGCGTGCGTAGCTCCCCCCAGTGTGGCAGGTTCGCCAGAGCGTAGGCGGCCAGCACAAACAGCAGCGGCAGCAGCGGCACCCGGAAGCGGTTAATTGCAAACAGTAGCGGCGCCGTCCCCAGGTTGTAGAGCAACCATAACCCCTGGAGGCTCGCTCCTGCCTCCTGCCTCCTGCCTCCTGCCTTCTGCCTCCTGCCTCCTGTCCGCAGCAGCGCCCAGCCGATTACTGCCAAGGGCAAGGCCAGCACGTATAGTGTGTCGTCGAGCAGGAAGAGGGCCAGAGCGTACCATCGCGGCAGGCGGCCCAGAGCGAACCCCTTGCTCAGCCGCTCATCGCCGGTGTAATTGATCTGGAAGAGATCGATCAGCTCAACCAGGCTCTTCGTCACAAAGGCTTCTGGTGTCGCCCGCAGCAAACAGAATGCCTCAGCGCTGAGCAGGCGCTGCCGGTCGGCCTGGGTGATCTGCGTCGGCGGTGTAGCCAGGGCGGCCAGCATCTGCTCGTCGTTGGTGGCGAACAGGCACGATCCGCTCTTCGGGTCGGCCAGCAGATCGCGCCGCTGCGATTCCGAGAGGGTCGGGTCGAGCAGGGCTAGGGTAAAGTTACGCAGGGGCGCATCGTTCCGTCCGCTATCGTAGGCCGTCCGCGCCCCCAGAGCAAGGTTAAAAGCCCCGGTCGTATCCACCACCACCAGCCCGCCGTAGGCCCGGCTCGCGTACAGTGTCCAGGGCGTAATAACGACTCCAGCGGCGAGTGTGACGGTTATCACTGCTAACCACCGCCCCATGGCAGGGGGCAGGAGGCAGGAGGCAGGAGGCAGGAGGCAGGAGGCAGGAGGCAGG